>CADCQC010000459.1 GCA_902803455.1 uncultured Prevotellaceae bacterium | reverse complement strand
AGGCGGTAGCGGCTGCCAACTGCAGTCCTCGGAAGGTGCCGCTGTCGATGTTGCTCTTCACTTTCAGTATCCAGGAGATGAAGGTGGCGTTGGTGGCGCAGAGTCCCACACGCCAGCCGGGCATGTTGTGGCTCTTGCTCATCGAGTTGAGTTCGATGCAGCAGTCTTTGGCGCCTGGCACCTGCAACAGTGACAGCGGGTGCTCGTTGAGGATCATCGAGTAGGGGTTGTCGTTCACCACCACGATGCCGTGGCGGCGGGCGAAGTCGACAAGGCGCTCATAGGTCTCCATGCGGGCATTGCCGCCGGTGGGCATATTGGGGTAGTTGGTCCACATCAGTTTCACGCCGCTGAGATCCATCTGCTCCAGTTCGTCGAAGTCTGGTTGCCAACCGTTGTCCTCCCGCAGATTGTAGTTCACGATCCTTGCGCCGAGAAGTTTGCTCAGCGAGGTGTAGGTAGGGTAACCGGGATCGGGGACAAGCACGCCGTCGCCCGGGTTGACGAAGGCGAGGGTCACATGCAGGATGCCTTCCTTGCTTCCGATGAGCGGCAGTATCTCGGTGGCGGGGTCGAGCGTCACCCCATAGCGGCGGTGATAGAAACCGGCCATGGCCGTGCGCAACTCCTGGGTGCCCATCGTGGGCTGGTAGCCGTGGGCGTCGGGGCGACGGGCCACCTCACAGAGGGTCTCCACGGTGGCAGGGGAGGGGGGCATGTCGGGACTGCCGATGGCAAGGCTGATGATGTCGCGGCCCTCGGCATTGAGGCGGGCCACTTCTTTCAACTTGCGGCTGAAGTAATATTCCTGCACCAGACTGAGCCGGTCGGCGGGGCGGATATCTGTTGGTTTGTTTGCCATCTTGTTTTCTCCTTTAATTGATTTTCCTCGGTATAATTGATTTTCCTCGGTTGATTTTTATTGATTTCTCTTGATTTCTCTTGATGAATGGTGTCCTTTTGTCGGTCTGCAACAAAAAACCCGTCTCATGGGTGAGGCGGGATGGGTATGTGGTGCTCGACCTTTTGTCCTTTGGTGGAAAACTACACGCGACTTCCCGCTTTGCAAGGGTTTGCAAAGTAAAAGTAATAATAGAAGTATGCGTTTTGTTCTCTCATGATGTGATTTTTTACTTTCGGATGCAAAATTATGATATTTTGGTCAACTGAAAAAACAATTTGCTATCTTTTTTTCAAAAAAAGTGATTTTTCTCTATTTTTTTCCCTTTTTGGCTTACATTCCCTTTGATATGCGTCATGGCCGTGCCTCACTTCATGGTGCTCAAACCTGCAGATTCCGTATGGCCTCCATTTCTTATTGGGTCTTTACGATGATTTTGTCTCCAGAAAGGTCCACTTCGAAGAGGTGGGGGATACGGACGGTTCTTCCTCTGGAGTCCTTGGCATGGCTGTGGACAGACATCATCCATTGGCCGTCGAATCGTTGGAAGAGCATGCTGTGGCCGTAGTTGGGTGGTGTGATGGGATTCGCTTCCTGGATCCATGGTCCGTCGAGGGTGCCGCTTTCAGAATAGGCCACGCCTTGCGTGTAGTCGCTGTACACCCATGATGTCCAGAGCATGCCGAGCCGTCCTGTACCGGTGCGGAACAGCCAGGGGCCATCCGTCACCTTGTTCCATGTCACTTGGCCGTTCTCGTCCTTCTCGCGGCTCCAGGGAGAGTCGCTGGCACGGAAGAGCACATGTGGGTCACCGATGGTGCCGCTGAAGTCTGACTTCAGTTCAATCTTCTCTATCGTCCCGTTCCAGTTTTGCAGCCATTCGCCGCAAAACACCATGTAGGGCTTGCCGTCTGTGTCACGCCAAAAAGTACCGTCGAGCGTGGGGCGGTTGGCGGGCAGATAGATGCTGTCGCCAAAGGCACGATAGGGTCCCATGGGGTTGTCTGCTTGCAGCACCTGGCATGCGCGCCGCTCGATGACGTTGCCGCGAACGGTGTCTATCTTCACCTCACGGTTGGTAAACGTGGCGAAATAGTAGTATTTCCCGTCTATCTGGTGCAGTTCTGCCGCCCATATCATCGGACGGGCTCCCATCCATGAGTTGCTGTCGAATTCCGTCACGCGGTAAGGGCCGTCCCACATCCTCAGGTCTTTGCTGCGCCACAGCATGCCGCCAGTACCGGTCATATAATACATCTGTGTCTTTTTGTCTGCCAATATGGCGGGATCACTCAGGCGGATGGATTCCAGGGGTTTGTCAAACGCTCCGGATGGTCTTGCAAACTGGTCTTCATCTGGCTGTTCAGGCAGGGTGCTCACACCTGTCGTTGCCATGGCAAACGATGAGAAGGCCATGATGAGTGTGCTGATAATGAGTGAGCTGATAATCAATAGTGCTTTGTTCATGCTGTGAAATCTCTTTATCTTGTCAAAATCTCTATCTTGTTCAAAATCCCATAGTCTTAAAATATTTGTCCTACAAGATCTCTTGGTTGTTCAAAATCCCATTTGTTTTTGCAAAAATAAGAAAAAATCGAAAACATCTCATCAAATAGCGTCCTTCACGGAGTGTCCATGGTTTGTTCCACATTAGAGTTCATTGAGCTTGCCGCTCTTCTTAGCTTCCTCAATCCATTTTGGCTCAATGCCAGGAAGTAGCTTGCTTCAAAGCCGCTTGGCTCATTCATACATCTGGTAGAAGCCGCCCATGTCGAACTTGACGAACTTCGAGTT
>CADCQC010000458.1 GCA_902803455.1 uncultured Prevotellaceae bacterium | reverse complement strand
TTATACCAAAAGACATCGTAGTGAGAGGCTTTATTATTGATTCTGAGACTGGCGCCTTGGAAGAAATTCTTACCTGATGAAGACCATGTCAACGACTCCCTGTCGCTGATCATTTATCTTCTGCCTTCTGTATTCATCATCATCATCATTCAGTATTCATTATCAAACGATATGAATCCGATAGCCATCCGACTTCTCAACCAGCAATTGGTGGCTGCTCAGTTTAAAGAGCCTGAAGAGGTGGTCAGTTATATGGGAGCCATGCAGGCACAAGAGTACCGCATGATGCGATGGGCTGTGGCAATGCGCACACGTAAGCCTTCTTCCAAGGCTTTCAAACGAGCTTTTGATAGCGGAAAGATCGTCCGTCTTCATCTGATGCGCGGCACCTGGCAACTGGTGGCCGCCGATGACTATTGGCCAATGATTGAACTCTGTGGGACGAAGGCTATAGCAGTGACGAAAGGATGGATGCATACCAATGGAATCCAAATATCTGAGGAGGAACATTCACGGGTCAAGGACATCTTGGCACAAACCGCTTCGGATAAAGGAAGTGTGACTAAAGAGGATTTTGTAAGTGCATTGAGGGAGAAAGGTATACAGATGGACGACCATCGCTTATCCTACCACATACGCATGTCGGAGATCACGGGCACGCTATGCAGTGGAGATCTGTTGCCCATGAAAGCTTCCTATGCCCTCACCGCTGAAAAGTTGAAGGCATCTGTCAAGATGGACAGAGAAGAAGCATTGATGCGTTTCACACGTCATTATTTTCAAAGCCGACAACCAGCAACTTTGGAGGATTTCGTCTGGTGGTCTGGGCTGAATATCAGTGACTGTCGTAGAGGTATTGCATTAATGGGTGATGCTATCCATGTGGAGAAATGGAAAGGTAAAGATTTTTACTTGACTGATAGTTGCCGTACGAGAGGCTTTCGAAAAGGGAAATGGCTTTTGATTCCGCCATACGATGAATACCTCATCAGTTATAAAAGCCGCGACATTGTTCTTCCTCCAGAACATCAACATCATGCCCACAATAATAGTGGCATCTTCCAGCCCATTATCGCCTACGACGGTACAATTTGCGGCAACTGGTTCCCATATAAAAATGATTTCCAGCCGCGGCTGTTCGATGATGAACAATATTTGTGTCAAGCTTTCCCTAGTGTGGTTGAACCGTTAAGTCGTGAAGGAAACCGAAATGGTCAATTAGGCACTGGTTTAGATGACGCATGGATGGCATATAAGGCTTTTGTCCTGCGTTGATAAACATATTCTTTTCTATTTCATGCCATAGATAGAATAATAGAAACATGCCACAAATTTGAACACTTACATTATTTAATATAAAGAGATGCTTATTTCAGACTTCTTTGAAAAGACATATTGGGTGATTGACATCTTGCCCAAGCAGGTGCCTGAGGGTAGTAGGGGACAGTATTTTCGCATTGCGGAATATTATTGGAGTTCCCCACAGATAAACATGATTTACCAAAAATTCACCCATGTGCTGTTAAAGTTGAATTGTTATGAAGACTTGGATGTCAGTCTTGACGGAGAGGAATGGGTGGAAAATCCTGCACCAGAAGAATTAGTAAAGATGATATCTAATTGTCTGTCGGATAAGAAGATGTGCTATATTCTTCTGAAAACATCCGATGTGCTTATCACACTTAGCGCCGATGATACCTACATGACAGTATACCATTCTACTGAAGAAATACTGGATTTATTAGGCTTAATATCTGTTTCTGAGGGATTATTCCTTTGGAAGCCATAGTCTTAAATAGCAGTTCTTTTAGGGTTTATCATCGTATCAATCATCGCTCCGAGATCCCATCTTCTTTGAGTTTTATGTTTTCTTCAAAAGTTCGTGCCTATTTGTTTGCTTTTTTTTCTTGATTTGTCTATATTTGCACATCAAAGAGTGTCAAGAGAACAAACCGTCTGCTTATATAAATTTCGTTGTTTGTATCATCAGATGAGATGGTTGTCACGACTTTCGCCAATTTAATTTGAATCATCATTAACACATACATCAATCACCAATGAAAAGTTTGAAGTCTAATGCGTGGCTGTTGCCACAACCCGTACTGATTATCGGCACATATAGTCATGATGGAAATCCCAATGCCATGAATGCAGCCTGGGGCGGTCAATGGGAC
>CADCQC010000457.1 GCA_902803455.1 uncultured Prevotellaceae bacterium | reverse complement strand
GCGCCGCAATCGGGTACAATATCGGCGTGAGAAGAATGTGTCATAGCGCAATTGACCCTTGTGTCGAGCATCTGGAGACAACGGGCGGGCCGCTGTCCTCTACGGCCGTAACGAATGCGCACCACCGCTTCGTCTACGACGGCTACCTCTGCATCCAGCGTCTTGACGCAGCGAACGACAACGCGGCCGACCTTCTCGTCGTCTGGGACCCGACGGAGCCCATCGCCACTCGTCCGCTGTTCATGCTGAATCCTGGCGGACACGCGTTCTTCTGCACGCACGACGGCAACAAGAACGTTTCGGAAGTGTTCTTCTTCCAGCAGGCGTACGGCATAGCCGCGCACTACGAGTACGCTCCCTTCGGCGCGGTGACTGCATCAACGCGCAACACATCTGTCACAAGCATCGACGCCCGCACGTTCAACCCGTACCGCTTCTCTAGCGAATATGCCGACGACTCGCTGGGGCTAGAGTACTATAACTATAGGCACTATAATACACAAAGCGGCAGATGGATGAACTATGACGTATTAGACCCTCTATCAAATTACATATTTCTAAGAAACGGAGTGATGAGACAAACTGATTATCTTGGTTTAGTTTCGTCATCAGGCTCATCCAGATCACCGGACACATCCAAGTCGCCGGACGCATCCAAGTCATCAAATCCATCCAAGCAGTCTACACAGAGGAGGGCATGTACATATCTTGTCTATGTGGCACATGGCGTATCAGATGCCAAATGCAGTTTATGGGAAGCGCTTCAGTCGCGAAAATACCCAGAGTCTCCTAATGGAGATCGATATGGATATTGGGGGTGTGGTGCCAATATTTTCTATGAGATGACCAAGAGCGATCATCCGGGATTTGAACTGCCTGTTGAGTTGCCAAAAGACCGGTATGTGGATCCAGAGCTAATTGATGATCTCAAGGACAGAGGAATACCAGAGGAATACGCAAAAAAATACGAGAAAATCTCATTTGTAGTGCATCCTTACCTTGTAAAAACAGTCGACAGCCTTAAGGAATTTGCAAAGAAAAGCGGTGACATGAAACGCTGCTGCAGCTCTGTCACCATAAAGATTGAATGCTCGGATGAGCTTAGAAATGCTGAAGTGTTTGATTTTCTTAGTGAAAATATTCAGTATCAATTGAGGATTATGACTGGTCGTGATGCTTTGGCTCATGCAAAGGCATACGAACTTTATTTTGACAAGTACAAGGAGAAGATGTTATGCGGTGCCACCATAAAAGTCAAATGAGGCCGTTGGCTTTTTCTGCGGTCCTGTCTACTATGCTCTTGGCTGGTTGTGCGGGTATAGGCGATAAATCCATAGAGAATGATATTGCCATTTTTAGAGGTAGGGTTTTGGAAACAATCCATGACAAGGTTGAAAAACTCCCCACAAACTGGGACTTCTATTGCAGGGTCCTCGATGGCTGGCCTATTTGGTGTTGTGATAGCCGCAACGCCGACCATGAGACTTTATATCATGGGCTCGTGGCGGATGGTGTTTATTCAAGATTTGGGACGGTGAAACGCGGCGTGGATTCGTCTGGGTCACATGATGCCTTAAAAGCTGACTGCATAGAAAAATGTAAATCGGGGCATCTCGGTGAAGAAATTCTAGCTTCTCTTCGCAAATGTCGGATTGGTGATGCCGTTTCTGTTGGGTCGATTAGAAACAAGATGGTTCGCACGGCTTGTCTTGCATGGTTTGGAAATGATGAATCATCCATGGCAGGTGTTGCTATTATAACGGTTGACGAAGTGTATTTCATATACACAAGAATGGAGTTTGTCGAAAAAGCTTATTTTGTTGTTGATATGTTTGCAGAACCGCCATATTACCTGTGGCAGAATCCTATGCTTGGGCAGTGCAGGCTCATAGGAGAGGATGAGGAGGGGGGGAAGTGTGCCTTAGGAGAAATCAACGAAAAAATGATTAAGATGTATCCTGATGGTTCGGTAATGTCTATACTGTTTGATGATGTCATCGCTGCATTTCGATTGGACATTTCTCCGGAGAGATTTAAAACGGAGAAGTGATTGCTTTGAAGTGACTAAATAATTGAAATGGGCGGGGTCACGTCTTCCATATAAGCTCCACTGTATATGCTTGACAGTTGGAAGGTGGGCTCTGCAAAAACGAAGCGCAATTCCGCATTGGGTAATTCCGCTATTGCACAATTACACAATTGCACAATTCCATGTCTCATGTCTCGCGCCCCCAAAATT
>CADCQC010000456.1 GCA_902803455.1 uncultured Prevotellaceae bacterium | reverse complement strand
TCACCGCAAGTGCTGGTGGAGAAATCACTCAGAGGATGGAAAGAAATCGAATATGAGGTGGTGCGCGACCGGTACGACAACTGCATCACCGTCTGCAACATGGAGAACTTCGACCCGTTGGGCATCCATACGGGAGAGAGCATCGTCGTCGCACCAAGTCAGACGCTCACCAACAGCGAATACCATCATCTCAGGGCGCTGGCCATCAAGATCATCCGTCATATCGGCATCGTGGGGGAGTGCAACGTGCAGTATGCGCTCGATCCGCAGTCAGAGGACTATCGGGTCATCGAGGTGAATGCACGACTTTCACGGTCGTCGGCCTTGGCTTCCAAAGCTACGGGTTATCCGCTGGCTTTTGTGGCCGCTAAACTCGGACTGGGATACGGACTCTTCGAACTGAAAAACGCTGTTACCAAAACGACCTGTGCCTTCTTCGAACCGGCGCTTGATTATGTGGTGTGCAAGATTCCACGATGGGATCTGACCAAATTCCATGGCGTGAAGAGGCAACTCAACTCTTCAATGAAGAGTGTGGGTGAGGTGATGGCCATCGGACGCACTTTTGAGGAGGCGCTGCAGAAGGGACTACGCATGATTGGGCAGGGTATGCACGGCTTCGTGGATAATCATGTGATCAAGGTTGAAGACATCAAAACGGCTCTCCACGAACCTACTGACATGCGGGTCTTTGTCCTCTCAGAGGCGATGAGGATTGGCTATAGTCTGGAACAGATCTATCAGCTGACCAAAATCGACAGATGGTTTCTGTGGAAACTGAAACATATCATGGACATCAACCGGCGACTGAGGGAGTTTGCCTGCATCTCTGGGTGGGTGCAGTTCATGGACCGAACCGAACTGATGGAATATCTGGAGGAACCAAGGTTTCTCAACCTGTTGTATGAGGCGAAAAAGTATGGCTTCTCTGATTTCCAGATAGCACGCGCAATCGGTCTTGAGAACGGAATGAACATGGAAAAGGCGGGACTGATGGTGCGCAAGTGGCGGGAGGAATTGGGCGTCACTCCCGTTGTCAACCAGATTGATACCCTGGCGGCAGAATATCCCGCCCAAACAAATTATCTTTATTTGTCTTATCTTTAAAAACTGAGGAATATGTGTGGAATCGTAGCATTACTGAACGTCAAGCAACAGACACCTTTCTTGCGTGAGAAAGCATTGAGAATGAGTCATACCATACGCCATCGTGGGCCCGACTGGAGTGGAATCTATTGTGGAGGATCTGCTATCTTGGCGCACGAACGGTTGAGCATCGTCGACCCGATATCGGGCAGACAACCGCTGTTCTCGCCAGACCATCAGCAGATACTGGCGGTGAACGGGGAAATCTATAACCATCAGGATATCCGTCGCAGATACGCAGGGCAGTATGAGTTTCAGACGGGATCGGACTGTGAGGTGATTCTGGCTCTGTATCGGGACAAGGGAATCGGTTTCTTGGAGGATCTGAGCGGTATCTTTGCATTCGTGCTCTATGATGAGAAGCGTGACGAGTTTCTCATCGCCCGCGACCCCATCGGCGTGATTCCTCTTTATATCGGATACGACAGTGATGGAATGGTGTATGTGGCTTCTGAACTCAAAGCACTGGAGGGACAGTGTGAACGCTATGAACCGTTTCTGCCTGGTCACTATTACTGGAGCAGAGAACCGGGGATGAAGCGCTATTACCGTCGTGACTGGATGCAGTATGATGCGGTGAAAGACAATGATGCCAGTGTCGCTGACATCCACGATGCCCTGGAGGATGCTGTACGACGTCAGTTGATGTCCGACGTACCCTATGGCGTACTGCTGTCGGGAGGGCTCGATTCGTCGGTCATCTCCGCCATCGCTGAGAAATATTCAGAGATGCGCATTGAGGACGATTTGAAGACAAAGGCTTACTGGCCTCGTCTGCATTCGTTTGCGGTGGGACTGAAAGGGGCTCCCGACCTGGCCAAGGCAAAACTGGTGGCTGACCATATCGGTACCGTGCACCATGAGATCAACTATACCATTCAGGAGGGACTGGATGCTATCCGTGATGTCATCTATTTTATAGAGACCTATGATGTCACCACCGTCCGTGCTTCTACGCCGATGTATCTGCTGGCGCGGGTCATTAAGTCGATGGGGATCAAAATGGTCCTTTCGGGGGAGGGCGCAGACGAGATTTTCGGTGGTTACCTCTACTTCCACAAGGCGCCTGATGCCAAGGCTTTCCATGAGGAGACGGTGAGAAAACTATCGAAACTCTACCTCTACGACTGTCTTAGGGCCAACAAAAGTCTTTCGGCATGGGGTGTCGAAGGACGTGTGCCGTTCCTCGACAAGGAGTTCCTTGATGTGGCCATGCGCACCAACCCTTCAGCCAAAATGTGCCCTGGCTCCACGATGGAAAAGAAATTGGTCCGCGAGGCTTTTGCCGACATGTTGCCCAAAGAGGTCGCATGGAGACAGAAGGAGCAGTTTAGCGATGGCGTAGGCTATTCATGGATCGACACGCTGAAACGGATCACCGCTGAGGCTGTCACTGATGAACAGATGGCCCATGCTGCGGAGCGTTTTCCCATCAATCCGCCCATCTGCAAGGAGGAATATTTTTATCGCAGCATCTTCGCCGAACATTTCCCCAGCGATTCCGCCGCCCGTAGCGTCAACCAGGAGGCATCCGTGGCTTGTTCCACCGCCATCGCCCTCGAATGGGATGAGGCCTTCAAAAACATGAACGAACCTTCCGGCCGTGCTGTCAAGGGCGTGCATGAGCAATCCTATTGATGCCCGCACCCCCAAAATAGGTCCGCAGGTGTAACTGAGGACCTCGGGCTTCCCCCGTTCTGTATGTTGCGTTTAACGCAACACACCCCCTCATCCCCCAATAATAACCATTTATCAACAATCGTCTATCAATAAAATCACGCTTTCTCAAAATTTATGCTTATCTTTGCCAACTCATAGATGATATTTCCTTTTTTGGATCAATCATTCACATCAATGGCACGTAGCATAAAGATATCAATGAAAAGAGTAAAAGTTTGGATAGCATTGCTGTCATTTTTGGTAGTTCTTCCTTCTGTGGGATGTTGGGCAAGTACTGTGAAGTGGTTGGATATCAAGGCCGTTCTCCACAAGGATGGCACGGCTGACATAGAGGAGCGCTGGCTTATCAACCTGGATCACAGTGACGCAAAAACGGAGTGGTATGTGACGCATCGCAGCATCGATGGCATACACATTGAAAATCTGTCGGTCGAGGGATATGTGCCGGGACATGCTGGCCTTCAGCGGTTTGAGACACTCAGTCAGTGGGACGTAGATGCCAGCCGTGAAGAGAAAACGGGCAAATGTGGCCTTGCAAACAACGACCAGGAGGTGTGCTGGGGGTTTGGCGACTGGGGAGAGCACGAGTACGTGGTGCGTTACCAGTTGACGAACCTTGTAAAAAGCTACGATACGAACGACGGATTCAACCACTGCTTTGTGGATATGGATTGCACCGTGCAGCAGGCACGGATTGTCATCACTGCTGCTGACAGTATTCTGCTTTCTGAGGAAAACACGCGCCGCTGGGCTTTTGGCTACGAGGGAAATATCGTGTTCGAGGGCAACAGCATTGTGGCAACTCCTAACGAACCTGTTGGCAACGGCAAGCGTATGATTGTCATGTTGGAGTTTGATAAGGAGGTATTCCAACCTGCGTCAACGGCTGAAGAGAGTTGGGAAAGCCGCAAGCAGAGGGCTCTCGACGGCAGCGACTTCCAGCAAGACAATGAAGAGGACGATGACATGAGCTTTTGGGACTGGGTGATCTTCTTCTTGGTGGTATTGTTTGGAATCTTAGGGTATTTCTTTGTCAATCTGGTGGTTTCTTTGTTATTCTCCTTAGGATGGCTGTTGTTGTGCGCTCTTTGGTGGGTGGTGTCGCTTTCACCGCTGCGCAAATGGAATAAGCGAAAGAAACTCGGCATTGTGAAGGGCAATTACTTCCGCGATGTGAAGAAAGAGTGGACATTGGTGAAGAACAAGATGGTGATAGATGAACTG
>CADCQC010000455.1 GCA_902803455.1 uncultured Prevotellaceae bacterium | reverse complement strand
CCTATTCATTACGAATGAATTGCTCTACCAACTGAGCCATATCGGCGATGAGTAAAAATCTCTCTTTTATCAAATGCGGTGCAAAGATAATGCTATTTTTCGGTTATACAAAATTTTTTCTGATAAATCGCTTATACATTTTTCCTGACCATTGGGCTCATCTTATTTTGTCACGCAGGAAACGACCAGTCAGACTGTCTTTGCAATGGATCAACTCCTCTGGGGTTCCTTCGAAAACCAGACGGCCACCTTTGTCGCCTCCCTCAGGACCTAAGTCAATCACATGGTCAGCGCATTTGATGACTTCCAGATTGTGCTCGATGACCAATACACTGTGACCACGGTCGATGAGGGCATTGAAAGCTGACAGCAAACGACGGATGTCATGGAAATGCAGACCTGTCGTGGGCTCATCGAAAATAAACAGGGTGGGATCCTGACGCTCCAAACCGATAAAATAGGCCAGCTTCACACGTTGGTTCTCACCTCCAGAGAGGGTAGAAGAACTTTGGCCAAGTTTGATATATCCCAATCCGACATCTTCGAGGGGGCGCAAACGGCTGGCGATGAGCGACTGTTGGTGAGCGGTAAAAAACTCGATGGCTTCTGAAACGGTCATGTCGAGTACCTCATGGATATTTTTTCCGGCAAATCTCACCTCTAAGATCTCTTTCTTAAACCGTTTGCCGTGGCATGCCTCACATTCCAGCTCAAGGTCGGCCATGAATTGCATCTCCACCGTGATGACACCTGCTCCCTTGCATTCCTCACAACGACCACCGTCGGCATTAAATGAAAAATACTGTTGTGTGAACCCCATCTGTTTCGCCAGTTGTTGTTCGGCAAACAGTTGTCGGATGGCATCGTATGCTTTCACGTAGGTAGCTGGATTGCTGCGGCTGCTCTTGCCGATAGGGTTCTGGTCCACAAATTCCACACGGCTTAATGATTTCCAGTCGCCTTCCATGGCCAAATATTCTCCTGGGGCGTCACAGGTGTCGCCCATGTGTCGTTTCAGTGCGGGATAGAGGATTCCTTTCACCAACGATGATTTGCCACTGCCACTCACACCTGTCACCACTGTCAGTACATTCAATGGTATTTTTACGTCGATACCACAGAGGTTGTTCATGCGGGCTCCGCGCAGATCTATCCAGAGATTCCACGGGCGGCGGGTGGATGGGAGAGGAATCTGCTCCATGTGGGTAAGATATTTCACCGTGTAACTCGACGGATATTTTTCCAAAGCGTGTGCGTCAATGTCGGAGGCCTTGCCAGCAAACACCACCTCTCCACCAAAACGCCCGGCATCAGGACCGATGTCTATAAGATAATCAGCGGCACGCATAAACTCCTCGTCGTGCTCCACAATAATCACCGTATTGCCCAAAGACTGCAACTCCTTGAGCACATGGATCAGTCGTGCGGTATCACGGCTATGAAGTCCAATACTGGGCTCATCGAGGATATAGAGCGATCCTACCAGTGAACTTCCCAACGAGGTGGTTAGGTTGATTCGCTGGCTCTCTCCACCGCTGAGTGTGTTCGACTGACGGTTGAGGGTAAGATATCCAAGTCCCACATCATCAAGAAATTGCAGACGATTGTTAATCTCAGTTAGCAACCGTTTGGCTATCTGTTGCTCATGCGGTTCCAATGGCAGTTCTTTCATCCATTTACGCAGATTCCAGATGGGCATCTCCACCAGGTCGGAGATGCTCTTACCGGCAATTTTCACATAGCTGGCTTCTTTTTTCAGACGTGTGCCATGGCAGAGCGGACAGATGGTCTTGCCTCTGTAACGGCTCATCATCACCCGATACTGAATCTTATACTGGTTCTCCTGCACCATTCGGAAAAAAGCATCGATCGACACTTGTTCATGGATATCGAGATGGGCATCCGATGGCAGACCATGCCACAGCCAGTCTTTCTCCTTGCGGGTCAGCTCCATGTATGGTCTGAAGATGGGAAAATCATGCTTGGCGGCACGGCGGCAGAATTCTTCTTTCCAAATGCTCATCTTTTCGCCATGCCAGCATTGCACGCAACCGTCATAGACGCTCAGCGTGGTATTGGGGATGACCAACCGCTCGTCGATACCGAGCACACGGCCATAACCTTCACAGTTGGGACAGGCTCCGACAGGGGAGTTGAAGGAGAACATCTGGTCACTGGGCTCCTCGAAACGCATCCCGTCAGCTTCGAAGCGCATGGAGAAATCGTAGGAAAGGTTGGAGGGAAGAAAGGTCAGCCGGCATTCGCCGTTTCCCTCATAGAGGGCGGTCTCTGCCGAGTCGGTAAGACGTGAGATGGCATCCTTGCTGTCATCCACCGACATGCGGTCAATGAGCACGTAGATGTCGGAGGGCTTAAGCGACTGGATTTTCTCTTTGTCCTCCAGCAGATCATCGATACGGAGAGGTTCTCCGTTCATATATACCCTCACAAATCCTTGTTGCAACTCCATCTGCAACTGCCTCTCCAGCGTGCGGCCTTCTGGCAGGTGGAGAGGCGCCATCAGACAGAACCGGGTGCCTTTGGAAAATTCCATCACCTTGGCGATAATGTCGTCAGTGGAATGTTTCTTCACCAGTTGACCGCTGATGGGGGAATAGGTCTGTCCAATGCGGGCATAGAGCAACCTCAGGTATTCGTAAATCTCTGTCGAGGTGCCTACAGTGGAACGGGGATTACGACTGTTCACCCGCTGTTCAATGGCAATGGCGGGTGGCAATCCCTTGATGAAATCACATTCAGGCTTGTTCATCCTGCCAAGAAACTGGCGGGCATAGGAAGAAAGGCTTTCCACATAACGTCGTTGTCCTTCGGCATAAAGTGTGTCGAAGGCCAACGACGACTTGCCACTGCCACTCACGCCGGCAATGACGATGAGTTGGCCATGGGGAATTGTGATGTCGATGTTCTTAAGGTTATTGACGCGGGCGCCCTTCACCTCAATGTGATTGCTCATGCGATATGGTTGGAATAAATGACTCTGTGTGGAAACTGCGCATCAAGCGTTGATGGCAGCCAATGCCAGACTGCAATATTTGCAGATCTTACTGTCACTGCGTGAGGGGAGCACCACAGGGGCGATTGTTCCAGCCAATATGCCTGCTGTCTCTGCTTGGCAGAACAGTGTGATGGTTTTATAAAAAACGTTTCCAGCTTCGATGTCAGGGAAGATCAGGGCATCTGCCTCACCTTCTATGGGAGATTGAATGCCTTTCTTCAACAGACTCTCCTTGCAGCAGGAGGTCTTTAGATCTAGGGGACCATCGACGATACAGGGACCGAATTCTCCTTCCTTACTGCTGGCGATGATCTCTGCATAGCGCTCGGTGAAGGGGAAAAATTTGCCACCCACTTTTTCTGAACAGTGGATGAGAGACAGTTTGGGGTCCTCAATACCGAAATCACGACATAGTTTGGCTACATACCTCACTTGCTCCACCCGTTGTTCATGGGTGGGATAGGGGATGACTGCGGCATCGGTGAAAAACAGCATTTTGGGATAACCAGGTATGCAGGACGCTGTGATGTGAGTGAGCACATTGCCTTTTGGCAGGATGCCGGTTTCCTTATTGAGTACGGCATGCAACAGGTTATCGGTGTTGATGAGACCTTTCATCAGAATGTCCGCCTTGCCTTCTCGCACCAGGGCGACGGCTTTTTGTGCGGCCTCGTCACGGTCGTCGGCCTCCACATAGCAGATGTGCTCGCACTTGTCTTTGAATAGCGGACTGTTGGCCACAGCATCTGTACATCCTACGAAGATGGCATTGATGAATCCCTCTTCAAGTGCACGTGCCACGGCATACTGTGTTGAGTCATCTTCTGCACAGACCACAGCCACGTTGCGGCGCTTGCCTTGTTGGGAAAGATGATTGGTCAGTTGTTCAAAATTGTTGATGGTTTCCATCGTCTGATATATTAAAATGTTCAATGATGATGAAGCAAAATTACTTCAAAAAGTGGATTTATCCAAATCTGCTGTCTTATTTTATGACTGATAGACAAAAAAACTCTCTTTTGATGATGGTGTGATTGATTTATATCAATAAAAAGGGGATATAGGATGATTTGAGGGATTAACATTATGGCTTTGTCGATTTTCTGATTATATTTGCAACATCAGATACGACTTTTGAATCTTAAGATAGGTAGAGTTTTGAGGTAATAGATTGTTTCGGATAACATTTCGATAAACGCTACTCCCTTTGGGATAATGAGATTTATTAAAGTTGCTTTTTGAAATGATTTGAGAGAGTTGAATCTATAATTTTCCGGCTGGATGTAGGGATACATCCAGCCGGATTATTTATGCTCGGCATCCCATTGGGGATGGGATTTCTCAACCGAAAAGCACTTGAGCTTCCTCGTAACTGTCAAGAGAACCGATATCATAGCGCCGTCCCGGCATGCGCCAGGCATGGATAGGGGTGACATCGGTCAGATAATGGGCTAAATTGCCGGGGGCGTCGCTTCCGCAGCCGTGTGACATACAGTCGAGTATCAGTGGAAGATCCTCACGGCGGTATATATAAAAAGGTGGGACGGCCCATTGCGACACAGGTTGTTGTGGCTTTTCCTGCATCTCCAGCACACGCATGTCTTTGTCCACAGCGATCACGCCTGTTCGTTGCAACCTTTTCAGCTGGGGCTCTTCGTAGCACATGATGACCGAGGTGCCGGTGCTGTGGAAGTAATCCACAAAACCATGAAGTGAGAAATCCAGGATGTTGTCTGCGGCAAGTACCATGATGTCATCGTCCACTTGGCAGCGGCGGATGGCTAAAAGCAGGTCATTGACTGCCCCCAGCCGGCTCTCATTGCTCGTCGTGCCGTCGTCAATGATCGTCACGGGAGTTTGATAATGCGCCTGTGATGACCATTCCTCAAAAATGGGAAAAAACTGATGGTTGGTGACGATGATGTGCTCATCAATGGCATCTATATGATCGATGTCGGCCAATAGCCGGTCGAGGATGGTGCTGCTGCCTACTTTCAGCAAAGGTTTTGGGAAATGCTCGGTCAAGGGATAGAGGCGTGTCGCATATCCGGCAGCGATGATGATTGATTTCATAATGGCTGTTCGTGCTTACTCACAAAATCCACGCCCTTGCTGGTGTGGCAGAAAAACACCTTAAAAGAGTCTTTGTATTGGGGAAATACTTTTAAGTATTCCTTGGTCATATACTCACGGATCTGTTCTTCTTTGTCGGGATCGACAAGGGCAATGCAGGCTCCTTTGAAACCGGCACCGCTAAAACGCCCTCCATAGATGCCGTCGGTGCGACGCATAATCTTATACAGCTCGATGAGTTCCGGAGAGCCGCATTCGTAATTGTTCATCGAACTCTCACAACTCTCGAAGATGAGACGTCCGAATTCATGGATGTCTCCTTCCTGCCAGGCCTTCACTCCTGCCTTCACCCGCTCACACTCAGAATAGTAATGCCGGGCACGCTTGGCAAAGCGCTCGGGCATCTTCTCCTTATATTTCTCAAAAAGGTTTTCTGGCACATCGTGCAGACGGGTATCCTTCATGTCTTTCAAGGGAATGCCCTCATAGGCTTCCATGATCCAGGCGGCAGTTTTGCATTCCGATACACGCAGGTTGTAGTCGGTTCCGGTAAGTTTGCGGGTCACTCCACTGAAGAACACGCCAATCTTGAAAGGCAATTGTTGCCCTCCAAAGGGGAGGATCTGGTAGTCGGACGTGTCGGTGTCGAGGAAGAGCAATTGCTGTTCCTCACAAAGCACCACACAGGCTTGGTCGAGGATACCATTGTTGAGTCCCACATACTCCCGCTCTGCCATAGAGGCGTATTTCACCACCTCCATCTTACTGAGTCCCAGTTGGTTGACCTCATCGAGCGCCTTAACGAAACCACAAAGCAGGGCGGCAGATGAGGACAGTCCGCCGATGGGCATCGACCCTTTCACCACGCCTCTGATACCTTTTCGCAGTTGGAAGTCATGCTGGAGTGCCCATACGGCTCCGCGCAGATAGTCTCCCCAGTTATACTGTTTGGAGTCGATCTCACGCCTCACATTGAAGGTCATCAGTCCTTCAAACGAGAGAGAGCACATCTCCACCTTTCCTGTGGTGGTGGGTGAGAAAAGGAAGTCGATTCCGCTGTCGAAGGCAAATCCGCTCACCAGCCCGTGCTGGTGGTCAACGTGTGCGCCAAGCGGACAGATGCGGTAAGGTGAGAACAGTTGCATCAGCGTGTCGCTCGGACCGAAAAAGGTTTTGTAGGCTTGTGTTAAGTCCATCATGTAGGGAAATGGTTATTTCATCAATGACTGATAGACATTGGCCACTTGTCGGGCGATGATGTCCCAGTCATATTTTGTCATGTCGTAATGGATGGGGTGGGGGGGCTGCTCACAGACGGTTTCAATTTTACGGGCCAGTGTGCGTATGTCACCTAATGGGTAGTATGAGGCTGCGTCGAGCCCCACTTCCCTGTTGGCCTCGATGTCGCTGATGATCACGGGAAGACCATAACCCATGGCCTCTAAGAGGGCTATCGACAACCCTTCGTGAGAGGAGGGCATCACATAACATCTTGCGCCGGTAAGGAGTGCATGCAATTGTTTTCCTTTCACAAATCCGGTGAGCACGGCACCGCATTTGCGGGCTTCTTCTTTCAATCGCCGTGAGTAGTCATCCTCGAAGTCTGCATCGCCGGCCAGCACCAGTCGCATCTTGGGAGCCTTGCCGCTTGCCTTCAGCAGTGAGTAGGCTTTCACCAGGTCTTCGAGCTTTTTTTCTGGCACGAAACGGCACATGGCTAGAATATATTGTCCTCGTTCGATGCCGAGTTCTGAGAAATAGGAGGGCAGATCGGTAGGTGAGGGGATGGGGGCTCCGTTACGGATCAGATGACAGTCTCCGCGGCCGTATTTTTGTTTGAGCATATCGCTGATACCTTGTGAGATGGCGATCACCTCATTGGAATAACGTACCCCTAAGCGTTCTCCCCACTTAAGAGCCAGTCTTGCGGTAGCTCCCCATTTGTCGCGCTCATAGTCTGCACCATGATGGGTAAACACCACTTTAAGGCCCAACAGACGGGCGATGGGTGTGACGAGAGCGGGGCCTAAGGCATGGATATGCAGCACGTCGGCATGCATCCGCTTGGCTTTCCACACAGCCCTGAGGGTGTGTACGATGGCCTCTATGCTTTTCTTCTTGGGGGCATTGATGTCGACAATATGCACGTGATTCCACTCTTTGAGGTTGTCCTTCGCATACCAGTGTCGGCGCATGACGGTCACATCGAAACCTAACTGAGCCAGACGGGGGTACAGTTCCTCGCAGTGGGTCTCCACACCTCCCATGATGTTGGGAATGCCACGTGTACCAGTGACGACGATTTTCACAATCCTCTCTGTTTGAAATATTGGTCGTAGCCTTCAAGCAAGGCCTTGCTGGTGTGCTCCCAACTGAGTTGGTTGATAATTCTGTCGCGCCCATAGGCAGACATCCGCTGGCGCAGCGGTTCATCATCGAGCAGTTGCAGGATTTTTTGTGCCATGTCTTTGGCACTGTTTGGAGCTGCATAGAGAGAGGCTTCCTGAGCGGAATAGCGTCCCTCGGTGAGGTCAAACTGCACGATGGGTTTTCCCAAGGCCATGTATTCGAGGATTTTATTCATCGTGCTCTTGTCGTTCATCGCATTGTACTCGTCTGAATTCACACACACGTCTGCGGTGTTGAGGTAATCCAGCAGCACCTCGTCACTCACACGGCCGGTGAATTCCAGGATATCGTCCAGTCCCATGTCGTGACTCTGTTTGCGGAGTGCCTCCAGATGAGGACCACCGCCGACAATGCCCCAGAAGATGTCATCTCGTCCTATGTCCTCTTTGATGTGTCGGGCCGCTTCCAACAGGTATTCGATGCCTTCCTGCTGTCCGATGACACCTACATATCCCACCATGTAGCGTCGTCCGCGCTTGATGGATGGCTTGGGTGGTGTGATGCGCAACCGCTCCAGTTTCGGACCGCTTCTCAGGACAAAGACTTTATCTTCTGTCATGCCTCCGCGCTCCAATGCGATGCGCTTGTAACTCTCGTTGGTGACAAAGGCAAAGGCGCAGTGCTTATAGGTCTGGCGCTCTAGCCACAACTGGCTCTTGTAAAGCAATCCCTTGGCTTTGCCGAATTTCGCCTCAAACAATTCCGGACAGATGTCGTGATGATCGAATACATAGTCGACGCCCTTGCTCTTGAAACGGCTGGCAACCATATAGATATCATCAGGTGGATTGCAACCGTGAATCACGTGAAAACCGCGCTCACGATAGATTTTCTTGGCCAAGCGCAGTTCTTCCCGCAAGGCACAGAAGTATTCTCTGGCATAACCGATGGCACCATTGCCTTCCGTTGGGAGGTCGTGGCGGTGGATATGCACGCCTTTCAGATATTCATAGTCTTTGTCATATCCCTTGCCTTTCGGACAGATTACCGATACTTCATAGCCGTTGTCTGCCAGTGTGGTGGCTTCCTGCCACACACGGGTGTCGAAGGGCACGGGCAGGTTTTCCACGATGATGAGTATTTTCCGTTGTTGCTTTTCCATGTGATGTTGACTGAAAAGAAGAAAAGGGTCGTTATGTTTGTGGGTGATAAGTGATGTCGAGGATGGTGGAGAACTGGGGCGCATTACCCCGGATAAGTACCTGTTTCGATAGAGTCTTGATGCCGTAGCGTTCCGATACTTCGATATCCGCCAAGGTGTGAGAGGTATTTTGGGGGATGCGCAACAGACATTCCACGTCGTCATGACAGATGAGATAGCCTTCCGGAGTCTCGCTGACCAGGCAGGCTGGTCCCACGACAAAGGATAGCGTCCACTGGCATGACTGACTGAGACGGTCGTGAAGGGTGAGTTGCAAGGCATGCTGGTCCCAGATCAGCTCTCTTTCATGAATGATGGGAGCATAACCATCATGACTGGCGCGTAACGTAGTGATGTGACCGTCGTGGTTGAAATCAAGCAACCGGCAATGCGCCTTTTTCCCCCATAGGAATGCGCCCAACATCTCCGATTGGTCTTTTCCCTCCACACACATCGTGTTGTGGTGACAGGTCTGCCTGAAGGCGTTCCTCCTGGCGAGGTCACAATGGTAGAGATAGGTGCCAGGGTCAGCGAGGATAGCGACGCCGTCGATCATCAGTTGCACGCTGAGGGCGTCGGCATGGCCATGGGCACAGATGCTGCCGAAT
>CADCQC010000454.1 GCA_902803455.1 uncultured Prevotellaceae bacterium | reverse complement strand
TGATCCCACCACCTCTGGGGAGACCGACACATCCCTCTCGGCTGAGGAACGGGAAATCGGGGGATTGGGGATTTTCCTAATCCGACAATATATGGATAATATTGCCTATGAACGTGTGGATGGACAGAATATCCTCACTCTGACTAAATACAGGTAGAAAACTATGAAAACTGAATTCAAAGAAGAAAACAATAATTACGTCATGAGTTTCGAGGGGCGTTTCGATGCCACGGCTGCTATACAGGCTGAGAAAAGCATGAAGGTGCTCTTTGAATCTTGTGGACACGATATCATCCTTGATTGCTCAAAGTTGGTGTATATCTCTTCCAGCGGACTGCGTCTGTTCCTCGGATTGTTGAAGAATTCCATGGCAAAAGGATTGAGGTTGAGGTTGGTCGGTTTGAGTGATGACTTGAAACGGGTCTTCGATACAACCGGATTCTCACAGATCTTTCATCTGTAGATTTTTTAGTCTACTTTCAATGACCCTGGCGGTCGTTGGTGTAAAAATACTTTATGATTAATGGTGGTGCTCCGACTTTTTCTTCGTCTGAGCAGTATCAGATTTTATCGTTGACAAGAAATCCGATGCTCTTCTCAAATCATGCCACCTGATATGTCTTCTTTTTTCAGACTATATTCACTCTTTCAACAAAAAAGGTAAAAAGATGGCCGCGGATTTGGCTTTTCTTCAATAATTTCTTAATTTTGACCTGAAAATATCGAAACAAATCAAAAACAAACGGAAAACAAATCACAAACTATTGGGGAACAAATCGTAACCTGACGGATAATAGAGCAAATGAAAAGAAAACTAATCCTTTTTTTCTTATCTGTCATGGGGGTATCGGGCATTTACGCTCAGCCTCGCTATGACATGGACCACATCAGTCGTGAAAAACTTGACCGTGGGGTGGTGGCATTCCGGTATGGCCAACATGTAGTGGTCAGTTGGCGCACGTTGACCAGCGATGCGGTAGGACAACCATACGATATTTATCGGAATGGTGTGAAACTCAACAAGGTGCCTCTGACGAAAGGAGGAACCTTCTTCACCGACGACCAACCGCCATCGGGAAATGTCGTCTATGAGGTGAGGGGCGGAGGAAAGGACGGGCGTTACGTCCTTAACGCTGATGCACCAGAGGAATACATCCCTGTCAGACTGCAAAAACCGGCAGATGGCACTACACCTGATGGACGCTCCTTCGGGTATATGGCCAACGATGCCAGTGTGGGTGATGTGGATGGGGACGGACAGTATGAGATCATCCTGAAATGGGATCCCACGAATGCCCACGACAATGCGCATGATGGTTTTACTGGTCCCACGCTCTTCGACTGCTATCGTCTCGACGGCACGCTGTTGTGGCGTATCGATATGGGCATCAATATTCGCAGCGGAGCGCACTATGTGCCCTTCGTCGTCTATGACTTCGATGGGGACGGAAAGGCGGAACTGATGGTGCGCACGGCAGATGGAACTCGTGACGGACAGGGAAAGGTGATTGGTGACTCACTGGCAGACTACCGTCACAGACCAGTGGCCGACACGCAGCAGCCTACACCCGAACAGGAATGGGGCAGATATAACCGACAGGGACGGCCCATGACGGGACGCATCCTTAAAGGACCGGATTTCATCACGGTCTTCAATGGGATGACGGGGGCGGCCATGGATACACAACCTTACATCCCGCAGAGAGGGGATCCCTTGGACTGGGGCGACAGTTATGCCAACCGAAGCGACCGACTGCTGGCGGCTGTGGGATATTTCGGTAATAAACCTTCTGCCATCTTCTGCAGAGGATATTACACCCGGTCTGTCCTCGCTGCTTGGGACTGGGATGGTAGGCACCTGTCCAACAGATGGACATTTGATACCAATCAACCGGAATGGGCGAGTTATGCAGGTCAAGGTAATCATAACCTGAGGGTGGCCGACGTGGATGGTGACGGCATGGATGAGATAACCTATGGATCAATGGCTGTCGACCACGACGGAAGGGGACTCTATAATACGGGCATGGGCCACGGCGATGCCATTCATCTCATGGCGTTTGATCCACAGAGCACAGAATTGCAGGTGTGGGATTGCCACGAGAACCGCCGCGACGGGTCTGACTTGCGTAATGCGCGCACGGGGGAGGTGATATTCCAGATTCCCTCCAATAGCGATGTGGGAAGGGCCATGGCGGCTGACATCGATCCCACCAACCCTGGTGTGGAGATGTGGAGCAGCGACAGCCACGGTATCAGGAACATCAAAGGTGAGGTGGTCAACAATGCGCAGGATCCCGAGGATCCGCAGCATCAGCAGCACCTGAGGTTGGGAAGAAGACATCTGTCTGTCAACTTCGGCATCTGGTGGGATGGTGACCTGCTGCGTGAACTCCTCGACCGGGAGACGGTGTCAAAATATGATTGGGTCAACAAAACTGTCAAGGATATCGTCAGATTCGATGGCATCAGATTCAATAATGGCTCAAAGTCTAATCCGTGTCTTGCTGCCGACATCATAGGCGACTGGCGTGAGGAGGTGATCGCACGCACTCCCGACAGTGAGGAGCTGCGTATCTTTATCTCGCCTATACCGACTGACTACCGCATCAACTGTTTGATGGAGGACATCCCTTACCGGCTCTCCACTGCCGCCCAGAATGTGGGTTACAACCAACCTTCTGAACCTGGTTTCTATCTCGGACCCGACAAAACCGTCAACCCCTTCCTCAAATAATTAAAACTATAAGCAACCATCATGAAAACGCCCATTTTCCTTTCTTTTG
>CADCQC010000453.1 GCA_902803455.1 uncultured Prevotellaceae bacterium | reverse complement strand
CAAATCCAGAAAATACGCGATTTCTATAACACTGTTCAAGAACAAGTGAAGAAGGGATACAGCACCGATAACCCCATCGGCACCGCCGTCATCGACCATATAGCCACCTACAGTGCCGTGGGGTACATCAAGGGGAAGACAGAGATTTACACCTACCTCTACGAAGGCGAAGAAACAGATGACGAACTCTTCAACACGCAACAGGTGGTGATGATACGCGAGAACTTCGAGCGGGGACCATGGCAACAGTACCGCGAATACCTCTACGACCCTGATACCCGGGAGCCCATCTTCTGCTACTTCCACGACATGAATCCCGATACCGGAGAGTTTGATGACCATCGTTTCTATTTCTCCAAGGGAAAACTTCTCAAGGCACTGCCCGCCTCATCGGCAAAAAAAGCGAAATCGGCCCTCAACATCGCCAACGAGATGAAAGCCTACGGGCGCTCCATCTTCGAGAACTCACCCACAAGTCTATAATGAGAGAATCATGAATCAGGGGCTTTCCAAACTATTATTCATTACATTTTTTATCTCCACGCTGGTCACTACGACTTGCGCTCAAACAACAAAATCCATGGAAGAAGACAGAAAAGAGGCGGTTCCACAGTATTATTACTCAGAAAAGGAATGGGATAAAGTTTCCGACTACATCGAACAACAATACGGGAAATCTGATTTTGTGGGACATGAGATTGTCTCACCCGACATCCATTGCGACATCGTCATAGTCCCACCTACCGAGAAACAGCCCTATTACAAACTTGTCACGATGGGCGCTGGGGCCTATAAGATGAATGTCCCCAAGGAACTGAGATCGTATGTTTGCGACAGGGCGGAATACGTCATCTTCCTTCCCAAAGATTGGGATATAGAATCGGACAAGGAAGAAGACTACTGGCCTATCAGGATGCTGAAAAGCGTTGCCCGCCTGCCTATAGGGGCAGAGGACTGGCTATGCGATAGCCATGATGTTCAGTTGACCGAAGACGGAAGTCCTGTGGCAGAAAACACGGGATTCAATTCCTGTGTTCTTTTGTCTTCCTTAGGGAAAAATGGACAGGAGGTAAAACCGCTCAAATTGGGATTATTCGGCAAGAAAGTGGCTTTTTACCAACTATATCCTCTGTACCCAGAGGAATTACAATTCAAATTGGAGCATTCTTTCGATGAACTGATGGACAAATTGGATGCGGAGAAAAACATGGTTATCAATATTCATCGAAAGAATTACTGCAAGTGATGAAAGGATAATGGTTCTTTATTTGTAGCATATACCGCAGGCATCCCGCCCCATCTCCTTGGCTTTTGCTAAAGTAACTTTTTCTATGGATTCCGAACACTTGTTTAATCCATTGCAATCTTTCGTAGAGTGGTATCTCTTCGACTTTGGACCAGTGCAGATATAGACATAGGTCACATCGACTTTGTGGAATGTATTGTTAACAGAAACGTTTCCTGTCAACAGCATGAGCGTCAAAAGTAATGCCTTCATAATAAACTCCTTTAGTTACTTGTCTTTAGGATCAGGGTGATCGGTATTTGATTGCAGAAGGGCTTCGGCATCCGACAAGACGATGAACACTGCGGAAAATCAACAAGATTGGCAGAGTGACACAGCTCTTCTGCAAACCGAAGCACCTTTCGGCAGCAAAATTAGCAAAAACACTTCAAATCAGCAAGGGGAGACAGAAAATTATAATTCTTTAGGGAATAAGATTCACATTCTCTACCTGAGAGAAAAATGGTCCAAAATTTTGAGGATTGTATCCTTTTTCGTAAATTTGTCAAGTAAGTTCCAAAACAATCGGTTTCAGTGCCATCAGCACTGGAGGGATAGTGATTGTTTTCATTGAGTTCCAACATCTTTAAATTACAATATTATGAAAAAGTTTATTTCGTATGTATGTATGGCGTTAGTGGCGCTGTACTTGATTTCTACTGCAATAGAATATTTCGAAGACATGAAGCGTGAGAAAGCTCGCTCCGAGCAGCGTACCAACTTTGACCCATCGAAGACCATCGGCGGTCAGATGGTCAATAATGTCATCGACAACATCAATGATGTGATTGAACCCGGTGATGACGCTGATCCGATACTCGGCAAAGCATATTCCGATGCCGACGGTGAGGAGTGGATTTTTACTAAGAACCCCAAGGGAGGCCTTCGGGTATCGTTCAACAAGAAGGGTATAAGCGTCTACGACCTGGAGAAAATTGGCACCGGTGTCTACAACACCTTCTTCCCCGACAAGTATGCTGATGCCGGCTACATTATCCGCATGATAGATGAAGGCCGCGCCATCGAGGTACAGCAGGGCAAGGGTGAGAGAAAGGTCAAGGCCATTTTCAAGACAGACTCCTCGACACTCGAAGACTAACCAACGAATATCAACCTAAAAAATGTTGACGATGAAGAAGATTATCTTTTGCCTTATGGGGCTGGTGCTGATTTGTGCTTGCGAATCAGAATCCGACGGCATGCCTCGCGAAGCGCTGGAACAGTATGCCAAGTCGCACATTGAAAACCCCGAATCGTATAAATTCGACGATATATACCTCGAATTTGAATACACTTACAATATGCCACTGGTCGAATACAGACTGAAACTGCTGAAATATATAGAACAGCCAGGTGTCGACACGGATGCATTGAGGGCTGAGGACGACAAGTTGCAAGTGTTGCTTGACGAGTTTGGCTTTACCAAATTCTGCAATGAATATCATCTCTGGTTCTATTGCAAAGATCCCGCCACTGGTGAGAAGCAGCGGAGGGCGGTGAAGGCCCGCTACGATTTGCAAGGCAACCTGATGGGGATAGTGATGACGCCAGACTCTTTCCCAGAGAATCCCGCCGTGCAGATACTGAGAGAACAAGGACGCTTAGATTTCATCTCTCATCCTGAATGGTTCCCTAAGCATTAGGAAATCACCTGTCCCCTCTATTCATCACCTAGAAGTGCGTATATTAGAATAAGACAACATATATCTGGTAAAAGCTATTAACATCGCATTTTTTTCTATCTTTGTCATGGCTGTCAGAGTTGTATTGACTTTATAATGCACCGCTAAAGTAAGTATAACTTCCGACACGCTAAAAGCAACAAGCAAGTTATTGCTTGTCAAGCACTTATAAATATCATCGAATCAAAGTGGTGCGGAATTAAGATTTATACTACGACTTTGTCTTCGTCTACAAAAACAAGGTTTTTGCCACCATGCTCACCCATTTTTTCAAGCCGAATGAAATCTATGAAAAATCCGATTCTGAGTTGGAAAAATTGATGTCACAAAGTCTTTAGAACCACGTATATCTTCAGGAATTAGGGAGACCTGTCCCCCTAATTCTTGATTCTTTCCATTATAACCAAAAAGTTTTTCCTCCTTTTTGTGAAACGCTTGCGTTTTTTTCTGGTTTTTGTCAACGCCAAGAAGGTCTTATTGCAGATTTTTTCTTCCTTTTTAATTTTCTTGATTTTAGTTTGAGCGCATCCACATGCTTGATGCAGACAGGTGGATAAATAATCAGATAAAAAAGACTGAAAAAGTATTGGATGAATGAGCGCTCCCACACATTCTTTGCGGTTTTCCATTTTCATCTTTCCATCTTTTCATTTCAATTTTTCATCTTTCATCTTTCATTTTTCATCTTTTTACGT
>CADCQC010000452.1 GCA_902803455.1 uncultured Prevotellaceae bacterium | reverse complement strand
TGATGAATCAACGGTTTATTTCTTCTCTGAAGGTTGGTAAAGTTTTGCGGCGAGCGCTCCACTGATATTGTGCCAAACACTGAAGACAGCCCCCGGAATAGTAGCCATGGGATAAGTGGCGAAATGCAAGACTGCCAAGGAAGAAGCCAGTCCGGAATTCTGCATACCCACCTCGATGCTGATAGCCACACATTTGGGTTTTGGAAGTCTCAACAGATGTCCCACCAAATACCCGATGGCAAGTCCCATCAAATTGTGGAGCATCACAACGAGGATGATCAAGAGTCCACCAGCCAACAGTTTTTCAGCATTATGTGATACCACAATACCCACCACCATGGCAATGCCCAATGTAGAGATAGCCGGCAGATAAGGAACGATGCGACTTGTCAGCACAGGAATGAACCGTTGGCAAAGCAATCCCACGATGATCGGTGCGATGACCACATACAGGATGCTCAGCAACATCCCCACGGTATCGACATCCACCAATGTCCCCGCCAGGAGCCATACCAGCAGAGGAGTCATGACAGGAGCCAGCAAGGTGGAAGTGGCCGTCATACCGACCGAAAGAGCGAGATCCCCTTTAGCAAGATAAGTGATTACATTGGAGGCCGTGCCACCCGGGCAGCACCCTACTAGGATGACACCCAGCGCCAACTCCTTTGGCAGAGAAAATATCCATGTCAGCAACCAAGCCAGCAAAGGCATGACAATGAATTGCGCCATGCAACCCAAAATGATGTGTTTAGGATGTCTCAACACCTTTTTCAGATCTTTTGTAGAGAGCGTCAGTCCCATCCCAAACATAATCAGTCCAAGCAACGGATTGATCAACCATGTATCAATAAATACAAAAGATGCAGGCATCAATAAGGCCACAACAGCCACTACCAAAACCAGCACCCCCATCCATTTGGCAATAAAATCACATATATTTTTCAGCATTGTCCAAATTTTTGGGTGCAAATATACTACTTTTATTATTATCCACTTTACTTTTCTCCAACAATCTCTTAAACATCAAGAAGAAAGAGGATACATGGTCAAACGACATCATTTTCTCACCACCCTTTTTCCAAACAGTTTCTCCTCTATCATCTGGAAGACAACGAAGAGCGAAGGAACGATGAAGAGCAGAGAGATGGTGCCTATGAGCATACCACCGATGGTACCCACACCCAGCGACTGATTACCGTTAGCCCCCACCCCCGTGGCTAAGGCCAGTGGCAACAGGCCGAACACCATCGTCATAGAAGTCATCAATATCGGGCGTAACCTCACTCCAGCCGCATCGAGTGCAGCCTCGACGATGCCCATTCCTTGCCGGCGTCGCTCAGAAGCATATTCAGTGAGCAATATCGCAGTTTTCGACAACAATCCAATCAGCATGATGAGTCCGGTTTGCATGTAGATGTTGTTCTCCAATCCCCAGATGAGCGCGAAGATAAAAGAGCCAGCCAGTCCGAAAGGCACACTCAAGATGACGGCTAAAGGAATCAGCAAACTCTCGTAAAGCGCACAAAGAATCAGATAAATGAAGATGATACAGATGATGAACACCAGCGTGGTAGTGTTTTCCGCTGAGGCCTCCTCTCTCGTCATCCCCCCGAACTCATATCCATAACCTTCAGGCAACACCTCCTCCGCCACCTCTCTGATGGCCGCGATAGCCTGTCCCGTGCTGTATTCATCAGCCGGCATGCCATTCACCACAATAGAAGGGAAGAGATTGAAGCGTGACAATGTTTCGGAACCATACACCCGATTGAGTGTAAGATATTGTCCGATGGGCGCCATATCCCCATGTTCGTTTTTGACAAAGATATTATTGAGCGACTCTTTGTCCAACCGATATTCCGGTGAAGCCTGCACCATCACTCGATAGAGTTTGGTAAAACGGACGAAATTGGAAGCATACAGTCCCCCCACATATCCCTGTAAGGCAGCGAGCACATCATTTGGCGACACTCCATGTCGTTTACATAAGGCAGCATCCACTTCCACCCGATATTGTGGATAATTCAGTGAGAAGTTAGTGTATGCCCTGCTGATTTCCGGTCGCTCATTGAGAGCAGCGATGAGTAAGTTGGTCTGTTTCATCAACTCCTCTATTGTTCCACCCTTCTTATCCTGAAGGTGCATTTCAAATCCGTTTATCCTTCCGAATCCCGGCAACATGGCCTGTGTGCTGACCTGTATTTTAGCGTTGGAAATGTCAGATGTCCGCTTATAGATTTCCTCGGTGATGGCATCCACATCGTCCTCTTTCCCCTGTCGCTCATCCCATTTCTTGAGTTTCAGCGTGAAGTTTCCGCTGGATGAAGACTGGTCGAACCCCACGCTGTTTCCCGCCACAAGTGAATACATACGTATCTGAGGCAAATCCTCCAACCGTTTTTCCACCTCCTTCATAATTCCGTAAGTCTGCTTCAGTGTGGAGCCCGGCGAAGACTGAATATTCACGTAGATGGTTCCCATGTCCTCTTTTGGCACCAGTCCCGTCTTGGTGTTTCTCATCAGCAGTACCAGTCCCACGGCCGCCACCACCACCAAGATAGCCGGTATCCATTTGAATCTGAAAAGCCATGCCACCATTTTTTTATATTTTTGGACTATGCTATGGAAAGCCGTATCGAAAGCTACATGGAATCGTGATGAGAAACTGAGTTTTTCACCCTGTTCCACATCAGCATGGGGTGTCATGATCAGCGCACAGAGAGCAGGCGACAACGTCAGTGCGTTGAAGAGAGAGATAGCCACTGCCGTGGCCATCGTCAGTCCGAACTGCGTATAAAAAGTACCTGTCACTCCATTGATGAAGCATACGGGGATGAAGACAGCCATGAACACGAGTGTGGTGGTGACGAGTGCCGATGTGATGCCCCCCATCGCCTTTGTCGTCGCCTCGTAGGCCGACCGTTCCCCCTCATCGAATTTGGCCTGTACAGCCTCGACCACGACGATCGCATCATCAACGACGGTACCGATCACCAAGACCAAGGCGAAAAGCGTGAGCATATTGAGAGAGAACCCGATGAGGTATAAGACAGCCAATGTACCGATAAGCGACACCCCGATAGCCACGGCTGGTATGATGGTGGAACGGAAACTCTGCAAGAACACATAGACCACCAAGATGACCAACAGCAAAGCCTCCAGCAATGTTTTGAGCACGCTTTTGATAGAAGCATCCAGAAAGTCCTTTTTGGACTCAAGATCATCGATAGCGATTCCTGCCGGCAATCCAGCCTTTATCTCAGCCACCTCACGATCGACCTGTTCGATTATCTCATTGGCATTCGATCCAGACACCTGATTGATGGACACGTTGACACTGGGATGTCCATTCGTCTCGCCGATATAATTGTAGTTTTGTGACCCCAGTTCCACTTTTGCGATATCACCGATCCTGAGCACGTCGCCATTGGGCAATGATCTGATGACCATCTGTTCGTAGCCCTGTTCTTCCTCAAAGGTACCCCGATATTTGAGGATATACTGAAAAGTGTTGGGAGAGTCTGCCCCCAACGTACCTGTCGCCACCTCCAGATTCTGTTCACTGAGCACCTTGGTGACATCAGCAGGCGAGAGACCATATTGCGCCATTTTCATAGGATCGAGCCAGATACGCATGGAATAGTCGGCGCCGATAACATTGACCTCCCCCACCCCGGCGATACGGCTCAACCTTGGTTCGATATTAATTTTCGTATAGTTGGCCAAGAATGTGCGGTCGAAAGAATCATCAGGGCTATAGACGGTGATTTGCTTGATGTTGGTAGACTGTCGTTTCCTGACTGTCAGTCCCCCCTTCACCACATCACTTGGCAACCTACCCTGAACGGTGGCCGCTCTGTTCTGCACATTGACCATCGCCATATCAGGATCTGTCCCCTGTCTAAAAAACACCGAGATGTTGGCGTTTCCAGTGTTGGAAGCCCTTGATGACATATACATCATTCCCTCAACGCCATTGATGGCCTCCTCCAACGGTACTACGACACTTTTCATCACCGTCTCAGCGTTGGCTCCCGTATAATTGGCATTGATCCGCACAGTGGGAGGTGCTATCTCCGGAAACTGTTCCAAAGGCAAACGCGTGAGCGCTATCAATCCCACCAATACGATCAGCACGGAGATGACCCCCGACAAGATGGGGCGGTTGATGAAAGTCCTTACATTCATATTTTCACCCCTTCTTTCAACAAGCCAGCACCTTCAGCCACGATGGTATCGCCCACGCTCAATCCATTTGTGATGATATACTCACGTCCGTTGTTCTGTCGGTGTATCTCCACGGGAGTCGCTTTTGTCATCCCGTTGACCACCCGATAAACGAAAATCTTGTTTTGTAATTCGTAGGTTGCCTCCTGGGGCACCACCACACACTGTTTGAGATGAGAAGGCAAGACCACCGTAGCGCTTCCCCCGTTGTGAAGTAATCTGTTGGGATTAGGGAATGTCGCCCGCATGTTGACCGATCCTGTTGTCGCGTCGACCGAACCGCTGACCGCATCAATATGTCCAGCCATCGGATAGTCGCCCCCATTGCTCAACCTCAGGCTCACCTGTGGAACCTGTCGAATAAATTGATCGATAGACCCATATTGCCGAATGATATCCAGCGCATGATTCTCTGTGATAGAGAAATAGGCATATACCTCATGGTCATCAGCCACGGTCACCAGCGGTTCGCTGATGCTGCTATTGACCAGGGCCCCCACATGCCATGGTATCATAGAAGCCACGCCATTTAGCGGACTTCTCACGACCGTGTAGGAAAGGCTGTTTCTCG
>CADCQC010000451.1 GCA_902803455.1 uncultured Prevotellaceae bacterium | reverse complement strand
TATGTGAGGACAACCCATTTTGACACCATTCCCGGTGATCGCCGCACGCCCTGTTTCCTGTGCTCGTGGTATCGCAGGAAAGTGATGTTCAACCTTGCTCAAGAACTCGGTTTTAACAAGATCGCCTTAGGCCACCACCAGGACGATATTATTCACACCGCCCTGATGTCCACCTTTTTCCAGGGACAGTTTGCGACGATGCCCGCCCGTATCCGAATGCGGAAGATGCCCCTGACCATCATCCGTCCACTCTGCCTGATCAGTGAGGCCGACATACAGCTGTTTGCGACAGAGCGCGGTTATCTTCCACAAAAGAAACGATGCCCCTATGAATCCGACACACACAGGACAGACGTACGACATCTGTTTGCCGAGATAGAATCCCTCAATCCCGAGTCGCGCAGCTGCATCTGGCGAGCCCTCGAGAATGCCGGAAAACTGGTGGAAGAATAATGCACTTTCTGCAGCTACAGTGACGTTAACCCTTCGCAAGAAGTCATCTCTAAAATGCCGTATCGTGCGACAGGACGTTAAAATTGGTTAAATCAGGCCAATCAGACACCACCCTACATCAAAAATGACTAAATTTGTTTTTTTAAAGACAACGCCTTTGTATTACCCCAAAAGAAAAGATTATGAAAAAGTATTTTCCAGAATCTGAGCTTATCATCAATCAAGATGGTTCATGTTTCCATCTTCATCTTCGCCCCGAACAGTTGGCCGACCGTGTCGTTCTCGTCGGCGATCCAGCCCGTGTGAACACCGTTGCCAACCACTTCGACAGCATCGAGTGCGAGGTTCAGAGCCGCGAGTTCCACACCATCACCGGCATGTATAAAGGCAAGCGCATTACCTGCCAGAGCCACGGTATTGGCTGTGACAATATCGACATTGTAATGAATGAGCTCGACACGTTGTGCAACATCGACTATGCGACCCGCACCGAGCGTGAAGAGCACCATACACTGACGTGTGTTCGCATCGGCACCTGCGGTGGTCTTCAGCCCTTCACCCCCACCGGATGCTTTGTGGCCTCAGTGAAGAGCATCGGTTTTGACGGTCTGCTGAATTTTTACGCTGACCGCAACAAGGTTTGCGATCTCGAACTCGAAGAAGCATTCAAGAAACACATGGAATGGGATCCCATCAAAGGAGCACCTTATGTGTCGGTAGCTAATGCCGAACTCATCGACCAGATAGCCCAAGACGACATGGTACGCGGATACACCATCTCATGTGGAGGTTTCTATGGTCCTCAAGGACGTGTTTTGCGTGCAGACATCTCCGATCCCAAGCAGAATGAGAAAGTAGAAGCCTTCGAATACGGCGGTTTGCGCATCTGCAACTTCGAGATGGAATCATCAGCCCTTGCCGGCCTTGCCTCCCTTCTGGGCCATCGTGCGATGACCTGCTGCATGGTGATCGCCAACCGCTATGCCAAGGAGATGAATACCGAATATAAGAATTCAATTGACACCCTCATAGCGAAGGTGCTCGACAGGATCTGATACATGACCTATCAGAGAGAAGACACTATCTGTGCCATGGCTACCGCTGCAGGTGGAGCCATGGCTATTATTCGTATTTCCGGTCCTCAAGCCATTCTCATCACAGACACACTATTTTTCTCCCCATCAGGGAAACAGCTTTCGTCATGCAAAAGTCATACCGCCCACTACGGAGAGATCCGCGATGATAACGGCCAAGTATTGGACGACGTGGTGGTGGTGATCTATAGAGCCCCACGTTCCTATACAGGAGAAGACACGACAGAGATCAGTTGCCATGGTTCGAGTTATATTGTTACTCGTCTTCTCCAACTATTCGTCACCCATGGTTGTCGTCAAGCCCTCCCTGGCGAATATACCCAACGAGCTTTCCTCAATGGCAAGTTAGACCTCAGCCAAGCCGAGGCAGTGGCAGATCTGATCGCCTCCACCAATGCCGCCACCCATCAGATGGCCATCAGCCAGTTGCGCGGCCATTTCAGCCATCGTTTATCAGAATTGCGCGACCGACTGT
>CADCQC010000450.1 GCA_902803455.1 uncultured Prevotellaceae bacterium | reverse complement strand
TTGTCGATGGGAAAAAGATTTGGGCCAAGCATCTTCTCAAGCGATTCCTTAACAGGCAGTTGGGCACCAATCCCCGTCTCGGTATTGAATCCGTAAGCGCCTCCAGGAGCCTCAGGCATATACCAATAAGTAGGGCCAACATACTCGTAAGGACCTTCCATTTTGGTGCCTGCTGGACCCGATATCTCGCTCTTCTGTTCTTTGGCTGATATCAGGTAGTCTCTGTCGTCCTCCTCACAGAGGAACTGCTGATAACATTTCTCGAGTTCAGGCTTAGGCAACATGTCGCTACCTACAAACCAACCGATGATTGATGGATGATAGCGCAACCACATTACCTGATCTTCAAACGACTGGGCGATAAGTTGGATGTCATCCTTGCTGAGGATACCACCGTAGAGTTCATCGCATGGCGAACCAAAATAGTCTTCCCATTCCCAGTGGCAACTCCATCCCACAAGAATCATCAGGCCCAACTCGTCGCAGATGTCATACAGATTCTGTGTCTTTCCCCAAAAACCTTCCAGCCGCACTGTGTTCATGTTCATATCGCGAACATACTCGAGTTGCAACCGGTTGGTCTCAGGTGTGTCACGCAGATAGATGTCATCGGTCCATCCTGCACCACGGATCAGCACCTTCTTTCCGTTGAGCGTAAAACCACGATAACCTTCATCGGTAAGATAGCTGTGTATCTCGCGGATACCGAATCGTACATCCTCAGCATCAGAGACCTTGTTGCCCTCGACAAATTCCAAATGTAGGTCACAGAGTTCGGGATTACCCATATTGTGACACCACCAAAGGCGTGGATTTGCAATATGGATCTCAGTAGGACTTGTGAAACGTTTCTTTTCACCAGCACCTAAAGTTACGGGGAAGCTGAATTTGTGTCCGTCGGCAGTTCCTTGGATGGTGCCTTCGATTGGCTTATCGGAAAGATTTTTAAGTTCAGTCGCTATGGTGAGCCATGCTTCGTTGAGCGTCTTGGTATTAACTCTGGAGCGCACAGCCGAATGTGACAAAGCCACATTGCCGCAAGTTTTTACACTTACCTCGCGAAAGATTCCCATATTCTCATCGGCAGGGCGTGGATTCCAGTCAACAAAGCCTATATTCGGTTCTCCTGGTTCAGCGCGAAATACCTCTACCTCTAGATTATTTTTAATAGCATGATCATTGGTAATATCAAACTCGAACTGGCGGAATGGTCCAAACATCTCTGAACAGTCGGCTATCTTTTTGCCGTTCAGCCATACATTGGCCCTGTAGCTGATGCCGTTGAATTTGAGCACGGCATGTTCGCCATCTTTCAGAGCAGGCATATTGAAAGAGGTTCGATAACGCCAACTCTTCTCAAACTGTTTTTTGTCAATATTGGCATAGTCCTCGGCTGTAAGTGCTTCTGGCTCTATGCCTTCGGCTGTAAGCGTACCCATCAAGGTTCCAGGAACTTGAGCCGGTATCCATCCCCTGGGTGTCTCCACTTCCCATTCCATCTTTGTGGTTGCTTTCTCTGTACAAGCCATTAATGCTCCAATGAGCATCATGCTGGTTATCATCCTTCCTAGTCTATTCATATCTCAAAACACTAAACTAATAATGAGGCTCCTAACATAGCTGCATTGGCCAGTGTAGATGGTGCGATGGTTGTGGCAGCCACGTTCGCAGGATAAGGGAATGACAGCAACGACTGGCGCATTGCTTTCTCATAAAGAGGAAATGCATTGGCGATACCACCACCAATGATGATGGCCTCAGGGGCATAGGTAAATAATACAGCCTTTATCAGTTCACCGACATTTTCGCCGAACTTTTGCCATACGGTCAACGCTTGTTTGTCGCCCGCTAATGCTCGCTTGCTGAAGTTGGCTCCTGTGTCACCATGGAGTTGACTAAAGAAACGGCTACTGCAATAGAACTCATAGTCGCCATCCTTGAAAGGCAGCGAACCTATCTCGCCAGCACCAGTATTCACACCATTATAGAGCTTTCCTCCGATAATAATGCCTGCTCCAATTCCTGTTCCCATGGTCAAACCAACCAGGTCGCTTGTTCCCTGCCCTTCACCATAGCGCCATGCACCAAGTGCAAAACAGTTGGCATCATTATTGACAGCTACGGGTACGCCGAACTCATTCTCTAATAGTTCCTTCAAGTGAACCTCTTTCCAAGATGGTATATTGGCCACGTTGTAAACGATACCTTGATGGCAATCCACCACTGACGGCACACCGACACCGATGCCTGTCACCTCTGCACACATCAGCTCAGCTATCTGTTGCTTGAGTTGGTTGGTGACTACTGCTTCAGCCTCTTCGGCTGGACATGGCTTGATGATGGTCTTGACAACTGTGGCCCCGTCGACCAGTCCCACTCGCATATTGGTTCCTCCTAAGTCAATTGCAATCTTCATGGTTGTTTATACTTGATGTTTGCCTTGTTGAGTATATTGCGGTAATAAGTATCAGGATGTATTAGCTACAAATTTAGATAAAAATTTGAGATTTATAAGCCAGTAGAGATAAAAATGCAAAAAAAATGGCCGAATAATCATGAACGGTTCTTCATCAAATCGGCCACACCATGTCTCACGACAAGATGTGGCCTACCTATATATAGGATTTCGAAAATTTAACCTTTATATTTATAAAAGATGTAAGTCCTAATTGTCACAACGAGGAATAATGAAGCACCATATTCCGCAACCTATCTTGCGTATGTCTTGGTGGTTGCAAGCATCCGTTGAATGTGTGAAGGCATTGAGATACGGTTCAGGCGGGTGGTTCCATCCCAACCGTCGATTTTCATGACAGCGTGGTCTTTGCCTTCCATTACGATGGTGGCTTTCATCATTTTTCCCTCGATCGTATCGTTGTTGACCGTGATTTCCGTGCAGATTCCGCTACCAGAGTATCTGTAAATGGTAGAGTCTGGGTCTGGGACATAATCAATGAGCATCATCAGATCGCCATTTGCCAGCAGAAAAGAGTTTGCATTGCCTTCATTGTCAGAAGGTGCCAATTGCCATGCACCGTCGAATGGCCGCTGTTGATGTTGGCCTGCATTACAGGCGAGTTGGAATGCCCGCACAATCTCTGCCGGTGGCGTTGCCCTTGACCACTGGTCTGTGATGATCTCACCTTGTGCAAGTGAGTTGTCGGAGGAAAACTTTTTCCAGTCACATTGGAAGGTATTGTCGGCTACAAAACGGTAGATCAACGCTCCACCATGGGCATTCACCAGTGTATCGCCACGCATCACTACCTCTTCACCCGAAAAACCGAAAGAGAAGTTCATACCGTCCCGGTTTGTAAAATGTGGTGAGAAGAAGGTGTCGTGGTTGTAGAACGCATATTGTCTAAAGGGTGGATATAGTTCTTTATTGGTATTGGCGGGGCGAGTGAAATCCATTGTCCAACATCCTTCAAGTGGATGACGGGTCATGGTGAAAGATATATCTGCCCGTACCGCCATGGCTGTGGCCAAGCAAATAACCAGTCCCAATATACAAGCAGCTAACCTGGCATAGCTTGATATTCTTTTAATCTTCTTGTTCATAAATATGATCCTTTGCTTTATTGATTTGGAGCCAAAAGCAGACTGCACCATCATCCAACGACTGTTTTGCACGCAAACTTGCAGTAAACTCATTTGATAATTGCGCCGGTCGATTCCCTCTGCCAGCACATCCATGTCGACTTCCAGTTCCTGCTGCATTTTCATTTCACTGAAAAACATCCACAT
>CADCQC010000449.1 GCA_902803455.1 uncultured Prevotellaceae bacterium | reverse complement strand
TGCTCTGTGGATTGTCTCCTTCAGATGTTTTCATTTCCGATTGCTCCTGCTGCTGTTGCAAGATACGCTCCACGATAGCCTGAGTAGAATCAGGTTTTGCCACCTTGGTCTCTTCCTTCTTCGGCTTATTCTCTTCATCCTTCTTATCTTTTTTATCCTCAGGCAAGTCGAGAGGTTTAGGTTTGTCGCCCTTCATGATATTGAGCGTGTCTTTTTGGGGTTTCTCAACTTTCACCTCTTCCACGGGTGCATCATCATCGTGGCTTTTTGGTCTCTGAGAGAAATACCAGAAAAGACCAGCAAGGAGCACGATGGACAAAGCGGTAACGGTAACCACGGGGAACTCCCTCTTATTCTTCGTTGCCGGCTCCTCTATCTCGTCTTCAGGCAGGGTATGCGTCTTCTGTGGTGCTTTTTCCTGTTTTGGGACTGATTGTTTGGGTGCTGTCTGCTGCTTTGGTGTCTCGGCCGTCTGAGCGGATGTTGGCATGGAGAATCCTGCAGCCATCATTTTTGACTCATCTTCAGGAAGTTGTTCGTCGAGCGCCTCATTCATTACCCCACTGATGTGAATCAGATATGCCGTAAAATGGTCATTGTCATCACTCAAAGCCTTTTTAAGTCTGGCCTGTTTCGTCTTGTCATTGACCGGTTCGCAGATAATATCCATCAGCAACTGTTCAGAGATCATCTCTTTTCCGCTGGCAGCGACAATGAGAAAATAATCCCCATACTGGATGTTGGTGATACGAGTTTTCACCACTTTTTTCAGAGAGTTGTCATCCTGCGAGAACTTATTCTCATTGACGGGTGAGCGATATAATAAGGTACGGGTCTTTGGTCTGATATGATAAATGCTTGCCTTCCCTGCATGAACAGCCATACATCCATGCCGATGAAGGTCAATCATAGCAAACTCCACCCCCACCCCTTCAGGCGACAATTGTGCCATCTGCTCAGCGGCATAGCCCAAAGCACCCTGAAGCAGTTCGTCTGTCAGTGGTTCATCCGAACAAGTATTCTGAAAAAAATATTCCGCCACATTTTGGCAAAAGAGTGAAGACACCTGCTTTTTCGCATCTTTTTTCTCATCGGCATCATGTGCGACGATAAAAAGTTTGTCGTGGATGGTCGCCTCGCCAGATGAGGGGAAAATGCCACCTTGAAGTGTATCTTTTGGGGTATCAGTAATTGCCTGTGGCAGCAACAAATCAAATTTCATAACATCAAGTTTTTGCAAATTTACGCATTATATTATATTCTGCAAAGCAAATTGACAAAAATCATTCATCTTTGAAGGGTGAGCATTTGAGTTGGCGTGTGTGTAATTTTGATGAGATTCTTTGATGATACAGATACGCCACAAGGCGACCTTACTGTGGGGTCGCCTTGTGGCGTATCAGGTATTGATGCATCCCTATGATTACATCACTTGCAGGAGCCTCATAATAAAGAAAAGGCAACCACCAAGGATAGCGTATACGATAATGGCAAGAACAATTGTAATGATCCAAGCCAAGGCACCTTTGACCCCTTTTTCATTGAAAGGTCTTGTAAGAAATTCCAGTGAATTGAGTCCTGCGATCCAGCACAAGGGGAAAGCAGCGATAGCAAACAACGCCACCATCATGAATGCGCCCCGCACAACATATAGGAACGGCAATACCAATAAAGCTGTAAATATCAGGCAAATAGTGCCTAATCTATCAAAAGCGTTCGTCATATCGTTTTTAGTTATTTAAAGTCGGACAGGTTGTGAAAGGGATATCCCCACAACCTGCCGACTGTCGTTGTTTACTCTTCTACGGCTGCCTGAGCTGCTGCCAAACGGGCGATAGGCACGCGGAACGGTGAGCAACTTGCATAGTTCATGCCAATCTTAGCACAGAACTTCACAGAAGTCGGTTCACCACCATGCTCACCACAGATACCACAGCGCAGATCGGGACGCACCTCACGACCTTGCTTCACAGCATACTTGATCAGTTTGCCGACGCCATTTTGGTCGAGCACCTGGAATGGATCCACCTTGAGGATCTTCTTGTCAAGGTAAGCAGGCAGGAAGGATGCGATATCATCACGGCTGTAGCCGAAGGTCATCTGAGTAAGGTCGTTGGTACCGAATGAGAAGTACTGAGCCTCTGTAGCGATGCGGTCAGCTGTCAGGGCAGCACGTGGGATCTCAATCATCGTACCGATCTCGAACTCCACCTCGATGCCATACTCTGCGAACACCTCTTTAGCGGTGTACTGGATGATCTCCTTCTGCTGTTTGAGCTCATGGAGGATACCGATCAGCGGCACCATGATCTCTGGCATAGGATTCTTGCCCTCCAGTTTCAGTTCACAAGCAGCGCCGAGGATGGCACGTGTCTGCATAGCAGTGATCTCTGGGAATGTGATACCGAGACGGCAGCCACGGTGTCCGAGCATCGGGTTATTCTCAGCGAGTGAAGCCACGCGGCGCTGGATGGTAGCAAGGTCGACACCCATTTCCTTAGCCATGGTCTCTTGTCCGGCCAGATCATGTGGTACGAACTCATGGAGTGGCGGGTCAAGCAGACGGATGTTGACTGGCAGTCCGTCCATAGCCTCGAGGATACCCTTGAAGTCAGCCTTCTGATAAGGCAGGAGTTTTGCGAGAGCCTTCTCACGTCCAGCAACGCTGTCGCTGAGGATCATCTCTCTCATGGCGATGATCTTCTTGTCCTCGAAGAACATGTGCTCTGTACGTGTCAGACCGATACCCTTTGCACCGAAATTACGAGCCACCTGAGCATCGTGTGGTGTGTCGGCATTGGTGCGCACCTGCAGTTTGGTGTATTTGTCGCAGAGGTCCAT
>CADCQC010000448.1 GCA_902803455.1 uncultured Prevotellaceae bacterium | reverse complement strand
CTTCCAGAATATGTCTTTGTTCAACAACTGGGCCAGTTCGTCATCGGAATATTCTTTCATTCAAGTGCTGCAGATTCTTAATCAATTGATTGTTACTGTTGTTTGTTGATTGTGGCATCTCATCTCACCATCTTTTCTAGCATCTCATCTGACCATCTTTTTCTTGCCTCCGGTGATATAAATGCCGGATGGCAATGGGGTGTTGTCGGAAATGCGTACACCACCAATGGTGTAGGTTCCCTTCTTGGTGGATGACATGGAGGGGATCTCCTTGATGCCTGTCAGGTCGTCGAAGGTGTAGTAGGCGGCTGCGGCATCTACCGGTATGGCAAGATACGCCTTGTGGGCACCGCTGACGAAGGGGCCGCCATCAGACTCTGAATAGTAGAATCCCAAGGCTTCCTCATTTGAACCGTCGGGCTTGTCCCAACATAGTTTGTAATATTTATATTGTCCGCCGTTGTCGGGACCCACCGTCATCGACGCTTTGTCAAAGCCTAACAGCAAATTGTTCTCATCACCAACACCGTCTTGGACGGTCTTCATGAAGGTGGTTCTCTGGGGATTAGGGATGCCGAGTTCCTTACGCAGGGAGAGCATCTCTTCCAGTCCGAGACTGGTCTCCTGACAGTAGGATGAGGGGATAATGACAGACTGCACGATCACTGCGGTACCGGCAGGGATGACTTTTCCTGCAGCATATACCTGACTCTTTTCGACAGTTTTCTTTTCTCCCAGTTCTCCCATTTTCAGCGTGTAAACTTGCAAGTTCTCAGGAACTACAAGATTGGCGGCACTGTAATACAGGGTGGCGGCACTGGGCACTTCGGGGTCGTGCAACAGCAGGGTTGCCATGGATGGTGTGCCCATTTTGATGGAAACGTACTGGTAGGGCAGATCGAGCGTACGGTCATCGGTGATGTTCATATTGGGGGCGCTGCCTTCTGGATCGTAAGGCGTCTTGTCCTCAAGAAGACTGCTGAGCATGCTCTTCAGTTCTGGTACGAGCGACATGGGTAATGACAGGTCTGACAGAATTGACTGTTTGATCGTCTCATCGGCTTCGGCTTCGTTGCCCTCAGCGAAGAGGACGAGGGCATTGGCAAGACCATTGCTCCATTGTGGGAGGAAAAGCGAACTTATCCCACTCAGCGAGGGGGCGGTCTCGTTGATTAACCGTGTAATGTAGTCTGATGCCAGCTTTTTGCTGCTCTCGAAAAGTCGTTCTTTAGCAACGTCAGGGAAATTTTCCACGCTTTCCAAGGTGGTCACACTCTCGGTCGCTACCTTGATGTCTTTGGTCTCCGGATCATATGTCAGGATACGGTAGTCACATGGGTAGGAGATGGTGGAGCCTGTGCTGATGTCGACAATGCTCTTGCTCATGTCGGAGTTGTAGTCGCGGGCAATGTCGGAAGTGTGGAAATGGCCGCTGATGACGATATGTGCACCGGCCTCAACCAACTTCTCTTTGATCTCCTCGTGATCTTCCACAAGAATATCTTTCTTGAAACTGTCTTCTTTATAGAAATGGGGAATCAGGGAGTGGTGCATCATTACAATGACCTCATAACCGTCGTGACGGGCCCACTTGATACGGCGGCACGCTTCCTCAACATCGCTTTCGCTGATGCTGCCCGTGTGACTGTCGAGGCCGATCACGATCAGTCCGTCGATAGGCTCTTGCCAATAGGATAAGTCGCTGAATGGTTTCTGGGCGGGAGATTCATGGTCAAAATAGCCGAATCCATCATATTTCTCCTTGTAACCGTCTAAATCAAGTACCTCGGCATCGGTTTGCTTATCGCCATCGTAGTAAAAAGATTTGTTGGTACCAAAATCATGATTACCGGGTATCACCAAGGTGGGAATACCGGCTGCTTTCCATCTCTGCAGCCCTTTTACCACATAATCGTGGCTCAGCACCTCACCGTCTTTGGTCAGATCACCCGTGATCAGCACCAAGTCTGGATGTGCCGTCTCTATCTTGTTGACCAGTGCGTCAAAAATGGGCTGGCTGTAGTCCACCATCTTGCGGCTTTCGCTAAGGAAGGCTTGCCAGGCGCTACCGTCATTGATAAGCAGTTCGGGAGCCATTACATGCAAGTCACTTAATACATAGATGGTCTTCTGCGCCATGGCGTTGATGCCAGATAACATCAAGAATGCACTCGCTAAGAGATAATTAAAGAACCTTTTTCTCATAT
>CADCQC010000447.1 GCA_902803455.1 uncultured Prevotellaceae bacterium | reverse complement strand
ACGATCTCATTGAACTCCTCGATAGACTTCAACGTACCCTTATACTCCATCGTATATTGGTAGTTGTTCTCCGACTGGGCGCCCAAAGAACCGGTGGCAGCGACGAAACTCTGTCCACTGATGGCCGCGAACACGTCGTTGGGTTCCAGACCATATTGCGCCATCACGTCGGGCTTCATCCAGATACGCAGGGCATAGGTGTTACCCAAAGACATCACATCACCCACGCCAGTGATACGCATGAGGCGCGGTTTCACGTTGATGTCGATATAGTTGGCGACGAAGTCATCGTCATATTTTCCGTCTACACTTCTCAGCGCGCCGATCTGCAGGATGTTGCTTTGCATCTTAAACACCTGCACACCCACTTTTGTCACTTCTGCAGGCAGCAGCGCCGAAGCTCTCGTCACACGGTTCTGCACGTTGACGGCTGCGATATCGGGATCTGTGCCCTGCTTGAAGTAAACCACGATAGAGACATCACCCGAAGAACTGGCCGTAGAGGTCATATAGGTCATGTCTGGCACACCGTTGATATTCTCCTCCAACGGTTGCACCACGGATTTCATGATGGTGTTGGCATCGGCACCGGTATAGGTGGTCGATACGCGCACGGTGGGTGGTGCGATGTTGGGGTATTGCTCGATGGGCAGGCTGTTCATGCAGATATAGCCCACCAATGCGATGACAATACTGATGGCACACGCCATCACATATCTATTGATGAAAATGTTGTTTTTCATAGCCGATTACTCGTTTTTCTCTTCAGTAGGGAACAACACTTTCTGCCCTTCCTGCACGTTGTTGGCTCCCACAGCGACGATGCGGTCACCAATGCTAAGTCCTGTGGTGATGATGACATCCTTGCCGTTGCCGGTATCTGTCGTGGTCACGGTGATAGACTTCGCCGTGCTGTCGGGCATGACCTTGTAAACCAAAGCCTTGTCTTGCAAGCGCACCACGGCCGTCTGTGGCACCACCATCACATGAGTGCTTTTGATGGGCAGTACGATGGTACCTTGCGCACCAGAAAAGAGATGTCCGTCGGGGTTGGGGAACGTGGCTTTGCAAGACAGAGAGCCAGTAGTGGCATCCACCACGCCGGTGATGCTGGTGATGCGGCCCTTGTAGGGATACTCCGTGCCGTTTTTCATCACAAAACTCACGTCAGGAAGAGTGGCCATGTGGGCATTCATGTCAGAATGTTTCATACCCGATGAAATACCAGATTCGATGATGGATTCCGTAACAGAGAACCACGCCTCCATCTGCTGGTTGCCGCTGACGATGGTCAGTTGGGTCATCGGTGTCACCTGGTCGCCGGCGAAGACGGGAATCTCACCGATGACACCCGACACGGGTGAGCTGATGGTGCAGAAGCCGAGGTTCACCTTTGCGCGGTTGACGCCAGCCTGCGCCTGCGTGATGGCAGCCTTTGCCTGACTGACAGCGGCTTCAGCCTGTCTGTAATTATTTTGTGAGTTCTCAAGCATATAACTGCTCACAATCTTCTTGTCAAACAGGTTTTTGTTGCTCTCATACTCCAATTTGGCACTATTGGCCTGAGCCTGAGCTGCCTGGAGATTGGCTTGTGCAGCTTGGAGATTGGCTTGTGCAGACTCCAATTCATGCTGTGCGTTGCGTGAGTCAATGATAAAGAGCGTCTGGCCTCTGCCCACCTGCTGACCCTCAGTCACGCAGATTTTCATCAGCTGACCACTTATCTGCGGGGAAATGGTCACATCGGCCTGTCCCTTCAATTTGGCACTGAACTTCATCGGCAAGACAATGTCTGACTCCTCAACAGTTATCGTCTCATAGGACGAGGGAACTTCCTTAGGAATGTCAATTCCACAGGATGCCATTCCACAGCTCAAACAGAGCGCACACACCCATTTGATTACATCATCTCTTCTTTTCATATTTTTCTGGTTTAATTGATATTTGTTCTTGCAACTGTACTCCGCATCACTTTGACATAACGAAAATGTCGCACACTTTAGATACGATGATGCGCTTTAGGAATTTTTGCCGTGCAGGAAAATCATTTTCTTCTTAGTGAAAAGATTTTTCAACAAGACGCTGCAAAGATAGGTAAAAAAAACAAATAGCGATACATTTTTTTTGTTTTTTCTTCACTAATTCAACATGTTACCTCTAGATGCTCTATGCTTCTGAATAGAACAAGCTTGTTTTCAAATAAGTGATTCAAAATATTATTTGCACAAATCATGATTTTTGCTTAATTT
>CADCQC010000446.1 GCA_902803455.1 uncultured Prevotellaceae bacterium | reverse complement strand
GAAGGCCAATAAACGGGGGCAGATGAAAGTGTCCATACCCAAAAATGGCGGACTCGTCATCGTCAACTGATTCCTCAGAAATCAAACTTTTCGATCATCAAAGATTACTCATCAAAGATTATCTATAAATAGATGTTCATTCTTATGAAGGCAAGAAAAAACAACAACAATTGGAGATGCCAGACCATTATGGCTGTAGGACTGGCTTTGATAAGTTGGATGTGCCCCGCACAGATGCTGGCACAGAATCCTTTCGTACAGACCTGGTGTACCAGTGACCCGGCACCTATGGTGAAGGGCGATACTTTGTTTGTCTATACCGGGCACGACGAGGATGGTGCTGACTTCTTCTGGATGCAGGAGTGGCGTGTGTATTCCACGACTGACATGGTCAACTGGACCGACCATGGTTCGCCTCTGGCATTGGAGAGCTTTTCCTGGGCCGACGACAGGGCCTGGGCAAGCCAGTGCATCGAGCGCGACGGCCATTTCTTCTGGTATATCTGTGCGCATTCCAAGATCTCCAAGGGAATGGCTATCGGCGTGGCTGTGGCTGACTCGCCTGTAGGACCTTTCCGCGATGCCATCGGAAAACCGCTTTTCGAAAACGGCAGTTGGGATCATATCGATCCCACCGTCATGATCGATGACGACGGACAGGCGTGGCTGATGTGGGGCAACCCGCGTGTCTATTATCTCAAACTCAACCGTGACATGATCTCTTATGAGGGTGAGGTGGGCATGTTGCCCATGACCGAGGAGGCTTTCGGATCGCCGGTCATGAACGAACGCGTGCAAGGACGCCAGTATAAAGACTCCTATGTGGAAGGACCTTGGCTCACCAAGCGCAACGGGAAATACCAACTGCTCTATGCGGCTGGGGGTATCCCTGAGCATATCTCCTACAGCACGGCACCGGCACCTACGGGACCTTGGACCTATAGTGGACAGATCATGCCCAACGCCGACACAGGATCGTTCACCAACCACTGTGGCGTGGCTGACTTCAAAGGACATAGTTATTTCTTCTACCATACAGGAAAACTCCCCGGGGGAGGGGGCTTTGGAAGAAGTGTAGCCGTCGAGGAGTTCAAATACAATCCTGACGGTTCTTTCCCCACCATCATGCCGACCGACGAGGGCGTCAAACCCATCGGGACGTTCTGTCCTTTCCGCAGGGTGCAGGCGGAGACCATGGCATTCTCCAAAGGGGTAAAGGCTGAGCAAAACGACGAGGTCGGGGTCTATATCTCCGATATTCACAATGGCGATTATATCAAACTCCAGGCGGTCGACTTCGGACAGAAGAAACCGCGTACCTTCACGGCAAGAGTGGCGAGCGGCTTGAGAGGCGGGGCCATCGAAGTGCGCCTCGACAGTGTCAAAGGGGATTGTCTGGTGAGACTTCAGGTGCCCGGCACGGGTGGCTGGGAGAAATGGCAGACACTCACTGCTGACCTCACGAAAATAGCAGAAGGGGTGCACGATGTCTATCTGGTCTTTACGGGTAGGAAAGGTCCAAAACTCTTCAACTTCGACTGGTGGGAGATGAAGGCGTTGGAACAGTGCAACATGCCGATCTTTCAGACAAAGTTCACGGCAGATCCCTCACCGCTTGTCGTCGGTGATACCCTCTTCCTCTATACCTCGCACGACGCCTCACCAGAGGATATCCCTGATGTCAACGAGAAAAATTCGGCGGGCTTCTTCATGTATGACTGGCTCTTGTGGTCTACCACCGATATGGTCAACTGGACGGAGCATGGTGCCGTTGCATCGTTGAAGGATTTCTCCTGGCGCAGTAGGGAGAATGGGGCATGGGCCATCCAGACCGTGGAGCGCAACGGTAAATATTATCTCTATGCACCCCTCCATGGACATGGCATCGGCGTGCTGGTGGCTGACTCTCCTTATGGACCGTTCAAAGCCCCACTTGGAAAACCCCTCGTCTGGCAGAAGGAGCATTGGGCTGACATCGACCCGCCGGTGTTTGTCGATGATGACGGACAGGCCTACATGTACTGGGGTAACCCACATACCTATTATGTCAAACTCAACGAGGATATGATTTCCACCAAAGGGGATATCGTGAAACTCGACTACAAAATTGATCATTATCAGGAGGGACCGTGGTTTTATAAACGCAACGGGAAATACTACCTCAGTTATGCCACGACATGTTGCCCCGAGGCCCTGGGCTATGCCATGAGCGACTCGCCTACAGGTCCTTGGAAAAGCAAAGGCTATATCATGAGACCCACACAGCGCGACAGGGGCAACCATCCGGGTATCACTGATTATAAGGGGCATTCCTATATCTTCGGACAGAGTTATGACCTGATGCACCTGGAGACATTCGTGCATCATGAGCGCAGAGCTGTGTCGGTGTCGGAAATCAACTACCTGGCCGATGGGACCATACCGGAGATCCCTTATTGGCTTGACCAGCAACCAGTGAAACAACTGCAGTGGCTCAATCCGTATAAGCGGGTGGAAGCAGAGACCATGGCATGGGGCTTCGGACTGAAATCGGCCAAGATGGGAATTCCCAATACAGGAGTCGTCGCCGACATGCCTGCCTCTACCGGTCGGAAAAATATGTATGTGACGCATCTCGACAAAGGGGAGTATATCCGGTTGCGTGGGGTTGACTTCGCTGGCGGTGCAAAGAAATTCTCCATAACGGCTGCAACCACAGGAAAAGTGGTGATGACATTGCATCTCGACGCCATCGACGGACCGGTCGTGGGTGTGGTCAATATCACATCTACAGGGTCGGTGGAGAAATACAAGACGTTCACGGCCAAGGTCAACCGTGCCACAGGTGTGCACGACCTCTATATGACCTTCGACCAGGCCGACGGTGATTCCCGACTTGACTGGTGGCAGTTCAAATAAAGATTATCTAAAAATTCTAACTATACTTAATTATTCTAACTATTTTATTCTAAATTTGCAGATATGAAAAAAATCATTTTGTCAATGGTGATGAGTTGTTGCGCCATGCTCATGCAGGCGCAACCGGGTGGCTTTGGTGGCTTCGGCAGACCGGCCGTGGATCCTCAGTTTAAGAATGTGGATTATGTGGGCGATGGGATTGAGGCTCACCAGATGGACATTTACCTGCCCGAAAAGAAACAGGACAAATATAAGGTGATCGTGGCCATCTATGGCAGTGCATGGTTCTCCAACAATATGAAGGGGATGACTTATTTCTCTTTAGGCAAACCACTTACGGATGCTGGCTTCGCTGTGGCGTGTATCAATCACCGTTCAAGTGGGGATGCGAAATTCCCTGCCCAGATCAATGACGTGAAGGCTGCCATCAGATTCTTGAGGGCCAATGCCGCCAAATATCAGCTGGATACCTCTTTCATCGGGATTACCGGATTCTCCTCTGGCGGACACCTCGCATCGATGGCGGGCGTCACCAACGGGATGAAGACGCGCACAGTGGGCACCACCACCGTGGATATCGAAGGGACATTGGGCAATTGCCTCTCCTTCAGCAGCGATGTGGATGCCGTGGCCGACTGGTTCGGACCTGTGGATATGGCCAGGATGAACAACTGTGAGAAGGTGAACGACGAGAAATCTCCTGAGGCGGCTCTCATCGGTGGCGCGCCTGCCGACATGCCCGACATGATCAGCCTCATCAGTCCCATCACCTATGTGAAAGAGAAAGGACCGCGGTTCATCGTCTTCCATGGAGAGGCCGACAATGTCGTGCCCCATTGCCAAGGGGTGTATTTCTCTGAAGAATTGAAGAAAGCGGGCAGGTTGGAGACTTTTGTCAGTGTGCCGGAAGGACAGCATGGCCCTGTGACATTCAATGAGAATTCCTTTAAGCAGATGACAGACTTCTTCTTGAAAGAGGCCGCAAAAAAGTAATTTGATCAAGAAAAACTAAACGAGATGATGAGGAAATGGATGGCCGTCTTGGCCATGATAGGTTCGTTGACGACATCTGCCGCCATGATGGCGGAAAGGGATGCCCTCAGTCTGCTTAACGACGATGATGCCCCGCATGATACCCTTGATATCAGCGGAAACAACACGTCTTCGAGTTATGTCACTTATGAGAAGGCGATCTCTTTGCCGAAAGGCAAGACGCTCGACGTGCTGATGGCAAGATATGCCTATTTCAACTCCAAAATTACCGGACAGGGCACTTTGTGTCTCTACGCTGGTGGCGAACGCTGCTACCTGGGGACGGCAAAAGGAGCCCAATACCCTGACTGGAAAGGTTTTACAGGCGACGTGCATGTCTATCCTTACCAGAAAAATGCACCCTCGGCGGGTTTCTATGGCATTGTCATGGCTCATGGAGGGAAGACATTCTCTGTGGAAGACGTGGAGG
>CADCQC010000445.1 GCA_902803455.1 uncultured Prevotellaceae bacterium | reverse complement strand
TCCGTCTCATTGAACTGATAATAGATGAGTATCGGAATGCCACCCTCATTTCCAACAGATATCACAGGAATGAGGGAAGAGGAAATCTCCTCTATGATTTCAGAAACCGTGCCAGTCCCATCATGAGGCCCATCATGGCTGTTGGCACTGAAATTCAGCACCGTTGGCTGTCCGCTCTGTTTGGCATAGTTGGCAGCAAACATCAACGATGTCTCCAAAACAGCATACATGATATCCGGATCATCCTCATTTACATAATCACCCATAGGGATGAGCACAAGATCTGCTTCGGGTGCCATTCCGCCAAATCCTTGCGGAGATAAAGTACCTGCTGCGATGCCGGCAGTATGGGTACCATGTGATTCGTATGCATAGTCTGTCGTCAGTGATGCGATCAGTTCCGGAGTGTCGTAGACAGATCCTGGGAAAGTAATCGTACCGGCATCAGGATCCTCAACGGTGAAAGGACTTCCCCCATCCATTCCCTGCATATAGACAGCCTTGATGCGCGACTGTCCGAGACTATCCTTGAATGCCGGATGCTGAAAATCAAAACCGACATCCAAGACACATACGGTGACTCCCTTTCCTGTAAAAGAAAACTCCTTCTGTAATGCATTGGGACCATTGAGTTGGTTGACCTTCACCACCTCACGGGTGATATCGCTCTTGAAACAAGGTTTCTTACCCGTATCAACACGTCTGACACCTTCTATACGCTCAAGAGCAGCCACACTGTCCATCGGCAAGGAGATGACAGCCTGTTGACCCAATATTGCCTGGATGGTTGCCCCCGCCATCCTCATTTGCCGATAGGTCTCAGCGGCATCCGTCTTGTTGACCTTCACAATGAGCCGGAGGTCATTGGCAATAGGTGTGCTCGAGGGTGCTTGGTGCTTCTTCATCCGCTGCTCCATCTTCATTTTTTCCTTACCGATACGGAGCATGGCTTGGGGCGTCTGTTTCGACTGTGCCATCACCATCATACAGATGGTCAACAGCCACATGGAAAGAGTTGTTCTTCTCATCTTCTATTCGTGTACTAATCCAGCCACAAATATAAGAAAAACAATTCTTTTCACAAGCATTTTCAGGCTAAAAAGTGAGGATAGCAGTAATCATGGTCAGAGTTCAAGCAGACGTGAATCCAAGTCTTTTCCCTTGCCTTCCTCGCCGAAAATCTTCTTATGGATTCTGGATCTGGTGTTCGATATATTGGACTTGTCCATCCCCATGATGGCGGCGATATTCTTGGGTTTGAGTCCCAACCTGATGAGCAGACAAATTCTTCGGTCGGTGATGCTGAGTTTCTCTATCGAGTTGACGAACGCATAGTATCTGGGATGTTCCTTTGCAAACATCTGTTCAAGTGCTTTCCATTGTTCAGCAGAGATTTTCTTGTTTGTCAGATTGGAGATGTGAATGATTTCGTCGTATATATTCGTCTTGGAAAGTCTCTCGTTGATATCTTGTAAAGATTCGGCTTCCTCCATGTCCTCCATTTGATCATTCAATTGCTTTATCTCGTTATTAAGTTTTATCAGTTGTAGATCCTTTTCCTCCAGAGTGGCTTTTTGTTCCATTTCATTCCTTTTCAGTTCCTTTTGTTTGCGGTGCAAGGTCTTACGAAGGTATGCTACGGCAATGCAACCCAAAATGAGCATGAGTACAAGGCATAGCAAGACGGACTGGAAGCGACTTTTCATCTTAAAGTAGTCGATCTCTGCCTTTCTGACTCTTTTTTCCTTCTGGTTGAAGTCATACATCTTTTCCATCCTCTGTGCGTTCTCAAGATAACTTCTCGCATGTAAAGAGTCATTATATTCTTCCGCAAGTAAAGCATATTTTGCCATAGAGTCAGGCTTACCTGTTTTTCTGTACAACTCATACAGACCTTTGCTTGCGGCATGGATGCAGTTGTAGTTTTCCTTGCCGATCTTTTCGGTCTCATCCAAACTGGCTGACCGCATGCATTTCCTAAACAAGGCCTCGGCAATGGTGTTCTCGCCGATTCCGAGGTGATACATTCCTTTCACATAATAATAATGCTCTTTTCCCCGTCTTATCTCTTTGTTTTTGTCAAAAAAGCCAGATTTGCTTTCATATTCCCTGATGTTTCTTGCTGCCATTGGATAGTCTCCGTTCTCCACGTTGAAAGGTATGACCCATGCCAGTGACATTGCCGCCATGTCATCATACCCTAAGTCCCTGTACATGCATGATGCTACAAATCCCACGACTGCCATGGAATCGGTTTTCCCGAGACATTCGTAAGCCATGGCTCTTTTCTCATAACATTGGATGGCTGCAAGCGTATCACGTGCTCTCATGGCTACCCGGCGGGCATCATCAAGGGCGTCCAGCACCTCTCCTGGCATATTCTGGTAATAAAGCAGAAGCGATTTGTTCAAATGAACCCTGCACAGGTTTTTGAAATCACAGTCAGCAGAAGAGGTGTCGGCGCACAATGCAGCCTGCTCGTAATCGGATAATGCAGGCAGGGCCTCTCCCATGTCGTAATGCGCCCTTCCAAGAAGATAATGAGCCAGCATACGTTCATTAGGGGT
>CADCQC010000444.1 GCA_902803455.1 uncultured Prevotellaceae bacterium | reverse complement strand
GTCGGAGACGGTGGAGAAGACATCGTACACCAGTTTCTCGCTGAACGCGGCAGCCATACCGATGGGTTGTGGATAGACGGTGTAGCCACCCTGGCGCACACCATGGCAGGCCTCGCTCCACCAGTTGTAGGAGGGGATGCCCAGGCGGTCGACGGAGACCGACTTGTTCATCATCAGACCGACCTTCTCCTCAGGTGTAAGCAGGGAGATGAGATTCTCCACCCTTTCCTCATTCGTCAGGGTATAGTTTCTGAACGGGTAAGCATGGTTGGGGTCGCTGTAGGACGCTGTCTTGCTCACGTTGGCCTTCACCGTGAGGGCGCCGAGAGTCTTTCCCTCCGTGTCGATGAGTTCGATACTGCGGTTGGTTTTCCCCTGTGAGGTGGCGGGAGAGAAGGACACCATCACGCTGGCGGACTGTCCGGGTTGGATAGCCTGGTCGGTGTAGAAGGCATGGATGCAGTCGCAACTGCTATTGCTGCGCCCGATCTTGACAGCCTTCTTCGACAGGTTTTTCAGGGTGAAGGTGTGGCAGACGGTGCCGTCGGCAACCTCAATGCTGCCAAAGTCGTGTTCATAGGTGTCGAATTTCACAGGACTTTTCTGTTGTGCCTGCATACTGCTGACGGCCAGCAGCGAACCGATGATGAAGCAAGAAAAGAATTTCATGAGTGTGAATCGTTGATAATAAGTGAATGTTTAGTCAACAAATTTAACGAATTGTGGCCCGACTGCCAAAAAAAGGAAAATCATTTTATAAAGGTGTCTTTTATTTGTTACATCATCAAAAATCCATGTAACTTTCATTACATGGATCGGGTTGTTTGTGAAGCAGAAATCGGTTATATATCGTTGATACCGATTTTTATGTGATAAGCGATAGGTTCTGCCGGCAGACAGAACCTGTTCTGTCATCAGGAGCGCATTTTGTCCAGATGTACACGGAATGTTCTCCTGAGGATTCCAAGGATACTGAGCGAGTACCGGATGTTCTGTTCCAGACTCTCCTCACTGCAATAGAGAAACTCGTTGGAGGCTGATACGGTTTTGAAATCGCTGGAGAGAAACACCTTGCATAATTTCAGATCTCGGGTGAGTTGGTTGCAGGTGGCCAGCAGCAGAGGCACCTCCTTTTCGTCTTTCACCGTGTAGATGGAAGGGAGGTGAACAGTCACATAGTCATTGTCTTCATCTTCTATAAGAAAATAGATGTGCTTCATCTGGTACCATAAATGGATGTCATTGTCCTCGTCGATGTTGGGCTTATAACCCATCTTCTGGAGTGCTTGCATGACGGCTTCTTGGGCTGTCATCATCAGAATATTTTAAATGGTCGGAAAAAATGCTTCTCATTAATCCTCATCATCCATCTCCTCCATCACCTCGTCATCGTCATCCTCATCGGATTTGCCAAGTTGACGGTAGGTGGCATCGAGGTGTTGGATCATATTGTAAATGGCTTCCTTGAAGTCACCTTCTGTGGCCATGTCACGCTCGTAGAAGAGCCACAAAGAGTGGGACAACTTGTATGCTTTCACATATTTTCTGTTGGCGTTGACGCTATACATCAACTTGAGGTCTTCGATGTTGTCCTCATCCATTCTGCAGATGCCAGGGATGGCAATAGAGCAAAAAGCCTCATCCTTTTCGTTTTGAAGATAGAGATAGGTAGTTCCTTCATACGAGAACTCATATCCCACATCCTCCACATGTTTTAGTTGGAACCCAAGTTCCTCGAGTGCTTCTAAGATTTTTTCTTTCATTTTCTGTCAGTTTTAGTGAATGATTGTATTGTTGCTTATACAAACCCGATGTGGTTGTGGTGCTTTTGGCTTTTGGGCGAGAACTCCTGCTGTAGCCGCTCAAAATTTTTCAGGTCGCGGCTGCTCACCGATGGTGTCTTTTGTGAGATCGTCTCCTCAAGCAGGTCTTGCGTGATGGTCTTGTAGGGCATGCCTTTTTCTGAGATGCTCGCATTGAACATCTTCCGTGAGGCCATCTTCACGATGTAGGTGATGTCGCTGCAGTTGAAGCCTGCGGACTTCTCGGCCAGGCGTTGGAAGTTGATGTTCTCATCGGTGGGCAACTGTGAGAGTTTGAGCCTGAATAGACTCTCCCGTGCGGCAATATCGGGCATGCCGACATAGATGATCTCATCGATACGCCCTGATCTCAGCACCGCCCTGTCGATACGCTCGGGGTAATTGGTCGCTGCCATGACGTAGATACCTCTTTTCGCCGCATTGTTGAGCATGCAGAGAAACTCATTGGTCTCACCATTCTGATAGTTGTGCTCATCGATGGAGCGCTGCGGCACCATGGCGTCAAATTCATCGAAGAAGATGATCGTGGGGGCTTCCTTCTCTGCTTTTTTGAAGATTTCACTGATTTTTTTCTGTGTCCCGTGGATCAATGTGGATGCAAGGTCGTCGGGCACCACTTTGATGAAGTTGATGCCCACCTCTTCTGCGGTTTTCTCAGCGAAGAAGGTCTTGCCGCATCCTGCCGGTCCGTAGAACAGCAGACTTGGCGGAATGATGTCGTATGCTTTGGCGTAGTCGGCATGAAGGATCACGTTGATGAGACTCTCAGTGATGAGTTGTTTCAACTCATCCATGCCAGCCACGTCGTCGAAACCATGTCTCTCCGCTGCGCTTGCGCCTTCGGCAGCATCTCCCTGTTGAGATGCTGCCGGAGCAGATGGCTGCAAGGTCATTATCCTTTTAACCCAATCTTTTTCACCGTTTATTCTCTCTTCCATACGATTTTCTACTAACTTTGAGTTAATTTTGATGGTCGATTTTTGTCAATTGTGCTTTTTTTCTTCAAATCTCCAGCGTTGCCGGATGCTCATTTTTCAAATCTCAATCTTTTTTCTTTTGTCAGAAATCTTTTCCTTTTTCATCATTCATTTATACCATAGTCATCTCTAATAACATCTTTACTTGCTGATCTAAAACTTGCTAACTGTTGAAATCTGTTTCTTCTGTAGAAATAGAGCCTTTTTCTAAACGGGTATGTATCATTCAAATCAAAAAATATTTTAGAATGTGAGAAAAATGTGAAAAAAGAGCAGAAAATAATCTGTTTTTATTCGGGAGAAGAGGAAATAATCGTATTTTTGCACCCAATATTTTAACTCTCATGTGGGCATGATAGAGCCCACCTAAATGAATAATGAATATGAAAAGTGCAAACAAATGGTGGATGGCCTCATGCCGGTTGCTGTCTCTCATCGTAGTCATGATGGTCTCCACGCTTACCGCCAAAGCCAATGATGCTGTCTATTTTGTCAATGGCAGCCATCTGGAACCTCTGCAAGAGACAGATATCGCCATCAAGAAAGAGATTCTGACCATCACCCTCGGTGATGATGGCATTGCCTATGTGGAGGTGGACTATACTTTTATGAACAACGGAAAGGCCAAGGATATCACGATGGGTTTTGAGGCCTCTGCTCCCTACAATGACGGGGAGAAGCCCAATTTCAAAGGCGCCCATCCGCATATCATGGATTTCACCGTGGCGATGAACGGGCAGGCGCTCCGTTATAGTAATGGCGTGGTCTTTATGAATACGGATATCGAGGATATGCCCAAGGAAGTACTGAACGCTCGGAAAAACGGACAGGTCTATGTGCCCGTTGATTTCAAAAAATGGGATTATGATGAGGAAAATAGCGAACGGCTCCACAATAAGCAGACCGATGAATACGCTTCCTTCTCCTACGCATATTATTTCAAGGCACATTTCAACAGCGGACTGAACACCGTGCGCCACACTTATAGCTACCGCATGTCGTATGGCGTGGGAGCCGCTTTCAACATCCCTTATTGGTTGATGCCTGCCATGCGATGGGCCAATCACCAGATTGATGACTTCACCTTGCGCATCCATGCCAATAACTGCACCAAGCATTTCATCATTGATGAAAAACCTTTCAAGGGTACTCCCTTCAAGGTGACCAAGGGGAAAGGAAAGACACGCATCATGCAGACCAACCTTGACGAAATGAACGAATCGGTAGTGGAAGTGGTGCTGCGTGACGGTACGCTGGAGTGGCACCGCAACAATTTCCGCACCAATTGTAATATGAGCATCAATTCAGCCGACAACCTTGAGTTTATGGTGGATTGGGGTAACAAGCCCAAACCGCTCTATTATGACAGCGGTTCCACTTTCTTCTGGTGGAAGAACTACGAAGACCTCTATCCCGGAAAAGGCACGGAGAAGCAGATGAAGGAATTCTCAGCACGTATCCGCCGCAATCTGCCCTATGCTCACCGCGGCTATGTGTTCAAAGATGCCCAGTTGCGCCGCATTTTCGAGTCGCAGTGGTGGTATATGCCTGATCCCAAATGGAAACCCAACGACAATTCCCTCTCTGCTCATGAACAGGAACTGATCAAGATGAGCAATGAACTTTGATGAATCCCCCTTACAATATTAATAAATTAGAATATTTTCTTACAAATCATATAAAATGAGATCAAGAACAGCAGATTGGTTTGAGACCAAAATCCGTTTTGAGAAGACCATGGAAGATGGTCTGCAGAAAAAAGTGACAGAACAATATACGGTCGACGCGTTGAGTTTCACCGAGGCAGAGAAGTCGATTATCGAGGAGATGTCGGCATATATCAGCGGTGAGTTTGAGGTGGCCGACATCAAGAAGGCTTCCTATAAGGAGGTGTTCTTCAGCGAGGCCGACAGCGATGACCGATGGTATAAAGCCAAATTGCAGTTTATCACCATCGATGAGAAGTCGCAGAAGGAGAAACGCTCCAACGTCTATTATCTGGTGCAGGCCGGTACTTTTGCCGGTGCCGTGAGACATATCGAGGAGGTGATGGGTACGACGGCTATCGACTACGTGATCGCCAGCCTCAATGAGACGTCTATCATGGATGTCTTTGAGCATCAGGCACGTCCTGTGTCTCAGGAAACAGCCGTGGAGGAATAATCAGCAATCAGCGCAATGGACTCCATCCGTGAGAATCTGAAGCATGTGGTCAGCCAATTGCCTGCTGGCGTGCGGCTCGTGGCGGTGAGCAAGTATCATCCTGCCGAGAGCATCATGGAGGCTTATGCCGAGGGGCAGCGTCTCTTCGGCGAAAGCCATGTGCAGGAACTGCAGGGGAAGCACGCTTCCCTGCCTTCCGACATCCAATGGCATTTCATCGGTCATCTGCAGACCAACAAGGTGAAATATATCGTGCCCTACATCTCGATGATCGAGGCAGTCGACTCCATCCGTCTGCTCCGCGAGATCAACCGCCAGGCTGAACGGTGCGGCAGGGTGGTCGACGTGCTGCTCGAACTGCATATTGCCGAGGAGGAGACCAAGTATGGCCTCACCCTCGACGCCTGCCGGCAACTGCTGGCAGAGGGCGAGTGGCGGACGATGGAGCATGTGCGTATCTGCGGACTGATGATGATGGCATCATTTGTTGATGATGAACAGCAGATACGGCAGGAGATGATGCTGGCAGCCCATTTCTTCGATGAGGTGAAGGCGGCATACTTCGCCGACAAACCATCGTTCTGTGAGCGCAGTTGGGGCATGAGCCATGATTTCCCCATTGCTTGCCAGTGTCACAGCACGATGGTCAGGGTGGGCACCACCATCTTTGGCGAACGCGTCTATTAAGAAGGACGCATCTACTTCGGAGAATGCGTCTACTGACGGTTTCTTACGATTTTCTTCCCGTTTTGGATATAGATGCCGGGAGGTAGCAGTCTGATGTCTTGACCGGCACGTCGGCCGTCGAGCGTGTAGATTTGTCCGTTACGACGGTAGGCGACCTCCGACAAGGGTGTCTCGATGCCTGCCAGATGTCCTTGGAAATCTTTTCTGAAGGTGAGCGTCACCACACCGTCTTCTTCCTTGATGTTCTCTAACGATTTGTTCAGGTAATCACCGGTATAGATGAGGAAGTTGACGACATTCATCGTGTCGTTGAGTTCGGTCACATTAGACGTGCCGGGGAAGGGGTCACCAGCCAGTTGGTTGAAGAAATCTGCATTCTTGATCACTTTGCCATCGATGGCTTTTCCCACATTATACTGGGAGAAGAGCAGTCCGTCGGCAGGCACGACCGTCATGTGTGGCTTTCCTTTGATGTTGTTCACGCTGTTGGAAGTGATGGAGAAGCGTTGGGCGTCGTAGTCCACATGGTAGACCACCAGACCATGCCCCTTTTGGTAGTAGTTCTGCATGATCTTCTGGATGTTCTCGATGATGAAATACTCATGCCCGCTGTCGTCATAGTCGTTGAGGATGCGGTAGGCGGTGCCACCGTCGTCGAGCGGTTTGATGGTGAGTGTCGTATCGTTGTCCAAGGTGGGGATCTCGATCCATCCGAAGGCCTCACGCTCCCAGGCATTCAATGCCACTGGCGCATAACCATTGCTGACGTAGTTGCCGCTGTCCATCAAACTCCAGTATTCCATCGCTTGGTTGTCGCCCTTCACGTTGTTTACCGTGGGATAGAAATCAGGCAGTCCCAAGGTGTGGCAGAATTCATGGCAAAGCGTGCCGATACCGTTGATGCGCTTGAAAGGAGCCGATGGCCAGCAGTTCGGG
>CADCQC010000443.1 GCA_902803455.1 uncultured Prevotellaceae bacterium | reverse complement strand
ATTATCAGAAAATAAAAGGATCCACAAGCCCAAGCTGTCAACCGAAAAATCTGCCGCAAGGGTTGTCGAAATCAATAATTATTGCTACTTTTGCCGCACCATTGAAAAAAGAGAAAACAGCTGAATAATTTAACGACATGAAGATTATCATTACAGGTGCATGCGCAGTATCGGCAAGAAGTGTTTGCCGTTCACTACGTCTGAGCAAGAAATTTGAAGGTGCAGAACTCATCGGTTGGGATATGGCCACCACCCTATATAGTTTGTATGAAAAACTGTTCGACCGCATCTACAAAGTGCCGAGAGTCGATGCTCCTCATTACCGTAAGATCGTAGAGAGCATTTTGGAGAAGGAGAAACCAGATGCTGTGATTGTTGTTCCTGAGGTGGAAGTGCTTTATTGGTCGGAGCATCCGTTTGACGTGCCCCACATCGTTCCTCCTGCTGACTTCTGCCGCTTAGCCATCAGCAAAAAGAAAGTGTTTGAAGCGCTCGGCCCCTATGGTCTGGTGCCGGAGAGTTATGAGGTGAAAAAATCCGATATTCTCAAAGACGACTACGAGTCTCCGCTCGGATACCCTGTCTGGATCAGAGATGCCTCTGCCGGCACCGCCTCTGGAAAAGGTTCCTTCAAGGCTGAGAATCTGTTGGAACTGCAAGCATGGGCCAATATCAACACCGGGATTGACGAATTCCAGTTGTCGCAATATCTGCCAGGCGGCAACTACGGTGTTTTCATGCTTTTCGACAAAGGTGTATTAAGGAAAGTGGCTCTGGCAGAGCGAATTGAATATATCATGGCAAAAGTGGCTGTCTCGGGCATCACCGGCAACACCTGCAAAGGCCGTCTGCTCAATGATGAGACCATCAAGGGCACCGCATTGAAAGCCATGGACATCATCTGCAAGAAGACTGGATCGGTGATCAGCGGTCTCTGTGTCATCGACATGAAAGCAGATGCCGAAGGCAAGCCTTATGTGACCGAGATCAACATCAGGCATGTGGCTTACAGCTCGATGTTTGCCGTGGCAGGATTCAACATCGCCGAGGCCCAGTTGCTGTTAATCCTTGGCCGTGGTGACGAGATAGAAGGTGAAGTGGAAAAGATTTTCCCCAAGAACAACCTCATGTTGAGGGATGTGGACGGCCTCCCCATTTTTGTGGAAGACTATCACCCGATAGAAGAAGGCGAATGCATGTAAATCTGTATGTTCTCATCTCTTGACATCCACTCATTAGAAAACATCATGGGCTATCTTAAGAGTGTGCCTTATGATGTGAACCGCAAAAGTCTGTATTCTGCGACAGATCTTTATGCAGGTTATATTCCAGAAAAATCTGAGAGTTTCAACGGTTGCCTTGACAGTAAGATTTACCAACATTATCTCGCTACGGGCGAACATGCAAAGACCATAGAAGAGTCATTGGCACGTACCTTACATGACCACGGCATCCACAATGCCCTTGACCATTTTTTCAACGAGCACGATCATCGTTGTTGTGTAGGCATCATGGGTGGCCATGCCTTGCAGAGAACCGATAAGATGTTTGGTGAGATTACCCGACTGAGCAAGCAGCTCACAGAAATGGGATATGTGATGCTCAGCGGTGGAGGTCCTGGCGCCATGGAAGCTACTCACTTAGGCGCTTGGATGGCAGGACATACCACAGAGGAAATGGAGGATGCACTCAGCACCCTATCGGTGGCACCCTCATTCAAAGACGAAGGATGGCTAAGGTCGGCTTTCGAAGTGATGAGAAAATATCCCCAAAAACATTATATCAGTTTAGGTATTCCCACCTGGCTTTACGGTCATGAGCCATCAACTCCCTTTGCCACTCATATAGCCAAATTCTTTGAGAACAGCATCCGTGAGGACAACATCCTGACTTTGGCTTTTGGAGGTATCATCTACACCCCTGGGAGTGCAGGTACGATGCAAGAGATTTTTCAGGACGCCGTTCAGAACCACTATCTGTCATTTGGTTTTGCAAGTCCGATGATTTTTCTTGGCGAATCATTCTGGACAAAGGAAATGCCCGTCTATCCTTTACTTGAAGGATTAATGGCAGCAGGAAAGTACAAAAACTTATTGCTGACACTGACAGATGATCCCAATGTGGTGATAGACGAATTGCAGAAATTTAGAAATGACGCTCAAAAATAACTTGATGAAAGCCCTCCAACCATACAAATACTGAAATTGGTGATAAAACGCTACGAATGAGTATCCATATTTGGATATTCTTTGGAAGAAAGGAATAATATATAAGTTTTCACATATAGCTTGCTGTTCGTTAGTCAATACTATTTATAAATTCCCAATCCTATTGATACCATCACAACAAGAACGACGCAAAGAAGTATAATATACTAATAATCAATGGGAACTGTATATCCTCTTTCTTCTGAAGATGCAAAATTAGGCATAATATATTGACATCACAAAAAAAAGAATCCTTTTTTAAATAAAGAACCCCTAAAAAAGCCAGCAGAAACAGATTCTTTTCTTTTATTATCCAAAAACATCTGTTTTTTCGGCAATGTTTCGTAACTTTGCAAATTGGTAGAAAAAAGGCCCAAAATTTGGTAGTCCAAAACCAGTCGTTTGGTAGAAAAGACCAGATAATTTGGTTGGAAAAGACCAATGATTTGGAATAAAAAGGCTCAATGATTTAAAATAAAAAGGCCCGATAATTTGGAATAAAACACCCAAAAATATGGAATTAGCAAGCAAGTACACTCCGCAAGAGGTGGAGTCGAAATGGTATCAGTATTGGCTTGACCACAAGCTGTTCAGTTCGAAACCCGATGGCCGCGAGCCATATACGATAGTGATCCCGCCACCAAACGTGACGGGTGTGCTCCACATGGGACACATGCTCAACAACACCATCCAGGATATTCTGGTGCGCCGCGCACGCATGAAAGGCAAGAACGCCTGTTGGGTGCCCGGCACCGACCATGCTTCCATCGCTACAGAAGCCAAGGTGGTGAAGAAATTGGCAGGCGAAGGTATCCGGAAGATGGACCTGACACGAGATGAATTTCTCAAGCATGCCTGGGACTGGACCCATGAGCATGGAGGCATCATCCTGAAACAATTACGCCGGCTGGGTGCCAGTTGTGACTGGGACCGGACAGCATTCACCATGGATGAGACCCGCAGCAAGAGCGTGATCAAGGTTTTCGTCGACCTCTACAACAAAGGTCTTATCTACCGCGGTCTCCGCATGGTGAACTGGGATCCCAAAGCACTGACGGCACTCTCCACAGAAGAAGTGGTCTACAAAGAAGAGCAAAGCCATCTGTATTATCTGAAATACTATGTCGCTGGCGATGTGGAGATCGGAGACGAGAAAGCCCTCCTTGAAGCAGGCAACATCATTCACCGTGATGCCAAAGGCTATTATGCGGTGGTGGCTACCACACGTCCGGAGACCATCATGGGCGACACCGCCATGTGTATCAATCCTAAAGACCCGAAGAACCAGTGGTTGCGTGGCAGACAAGTGATCGTTCCTCTGGTGAACCGTGTGATACCTGTCATCGAAGACCGCTATGTCGACATTGAATTTGGTACCGGCTGTCTGAAGGTGACCCCCGCCCACGACACCAATGACTATATGTTGGGCAAGACCCACCAATTGGAGACCATCGACATCTTCAATGCCGACGGCACGGTGTCGGAAGCCTCTCCTCTCTATGTGGGCATGGACCGTTTCGACTGCCGCAAACAGATCGTGGTCGACCTGCAAGCTGCCGGACTGATGGAACGTATGGAAGACTATACCAACAAGGTGGGCTATTCTGAGCGCAATCCCGACACAGCCATCGAACCCCGTCTGTCACTGCAGTGGTTCCTTAGCATGAAGCATTTTGCTGACATCGCCCTTCCACCAGTGATGAGCGGAGAGATGCAGTTCTATCCTGCCAAATACAAGAACACCTATAAAAACTGGTTGGAGAACATCCAAGACTGGTGCATCTCCCGACAGTTGTGGTGGGGACACCGCATCCCAGCCTATTATTATAATGATGCTGACGATTTCGTGGTGGCCGAGAATGCGGAGGAAGCCCTCAAACTGGCCCGTGAGAAGAGCGGCAACGCCCAATTGCAACTCAGCGAT
>CADCQC010000442.1 GCA_902803455.1 uncultured Prevotellaceae bacterium | reverse complement strand
GAATAAAATCATCCAGCAAAATCAAAAGCAGGTTCTAAAAAACATCTACCTCAGTTTCTTCTATGGGGCCAAAATCGGAATTATAGGCCTGAATGGTGCCGGTAAATCGACTTTGATGAAGATCATTGCGGGAATTTTACGAGGATCCGGATAAAATGGATAAGTTGATGAATAGGCAGGCTGAGTTGCAAGATGTCATCAATGCGACGGATGCTTGGAATATCGACTCTAAACTCGACAGGGCGATGGATGCCCTCAAATGTCCACCGGCTGACTGGAATGTGGCTCATCTCTCTGGAGGAGAGCGACGTAGGGTGGCTCTTTGCCGTTTGCTTCTGCAGAAACCGGATGTCCTGTTGCTCGATGAACCGACCAACCATCTTGATGCGGAGTCGATTGACTGGCTTGAACAGCATCTCCAACAGTATGAGGGGACGGTGATCGCTGTCACGCATGACCGATACTTCCTTGATGACGTGGCTGAATGGATTCTTGAACTGGACCGTGGTGAAGGGATTCCTTGGAAAGGCAACTATTCTTCATGGCTGGAGCAGAAGAGCCTCAGAATGGCTCAAGAGGAAAAAACGGCATCTAAACGACGCAAAACACTGGAACGGGAGCTGGAATGGGTCCGAATGGCTCCAAAGGCTCGGCACGCAAAAGGGAAAGCCCGTCTCAACTCTTATGACAGGATGCTGAATGAGGAGCAGAAACAGAAAGAGGAAAAATTGGAAATCTTTATACCTAATGGACCGCGTCTGGGTAACAAGGTGATTGAGGCAGAGCATGTGGCGAAGGCTTTTCAAGAGAAAGTATTGTTCGATGACCTGAATTTCGTATTGCCTCCTAATGGGATTGTGGGCGTGATAGGGCCTAATGGCGCTGGAAAAACCACGCTCTTCCGAATGATAATGGGACTGGAACAACCCGATAAAGGTTCTTTCGACATCGGAGAGACGGTCAAACTGAGTTATGTGGACCAACAGCATCAGGATATCATACCGGAAAAGTCGGTATATCAGGTGGTGAGTGGGGGCAACGAGACGATACGCATGGGAGGACGAGACGTCAACGTGAGGGCTTACCTCTCAAGATTCAATTTCAGTGGGGCTGATCAGGAGAAAAAATGTGGCGTGCTTTCTGGAGGTGAGCGCAACAGGTTGCAACTGGCCATCGCCTTGAAACAAGAGGGAAATGTTCTCTTGCTCGACGAACCGACCAACGACATCGATGTCAATACGCTACGGGCTCTTGAGGAGGGCTTGGAGGCGTTTGCCGGCTGTGCGGTGGTCATCAGTCACGACAGATGGTTCCTTGATCGTATCTGTACGCATATCCTGGCTTTCGAGGGGGATGGCAACGTCTTCTATTTCGAGGGCAGTTATACAGAATATGAGGTCAACAAAGCGATGCGATTGGGACTCGAAGAACCTAAGCGTATCAGGTATCGTAAATTGATGGAAGAATAGTAATAACCAACACTGCTTAAAATTATACCGATGATGAAAAAACTGATGATGGCTTCTTTTCTCTTGATGCTGGCATTGGTCAATGTCAATGCACAGCGCATCGTGGAGAGATATGCTTTCCAAGGTACGCTTGATGGAAAGACTGCCGTGAGACTGGCTTGGGAGGTGAATGCTGATGGCGTCGCTGCAGGGCACATCTATTATCCGAATGCGAAGAATCCAGCTCCTATTATGATAATCGGAAGTAAAAGATCTGACCATTATTTCATTCTGAATGAATACCAAAACGATGGGGAGATCACTGGATATCTGGCCTTCACAATCAATAATGGCAAACTCTCAGGCGAATGGAACAATCCTCGGACAGAGAAAGAATTGCATTTCACCAATATGCGGAGCATGGCTTTCCCTAAAGGCTATGGTGGATTGCTGGTGCCTGAAAATCCTGGTAATTTGGGGCACTATTATTGTTATCAAGAGTATCATACGGGGATGAAAGAATTGATGGGGGGAAACGTGAAACTCATCGCGGCAGGTAAAAACCGTGTTCATTTTGAAGTGTCCAATGTCTTTGGGAATATTGCTGAGGGAAAGAGTGAGAAAGGAAGACCTGCCGTGCTGAAGGGGAACAAATTCACCTACAATCATGTGAATGAATGTGACTATGGATTTAAGGCTACATTCTTCACCAAGTTCACTGTGCTGGAATCAACGACAGGTTATGAGACTCGTTCCTGCTTTGGGGCAAACATTGCTTTCGATGCTGTTTATATCAAAGTGAAAGATTAAACTTCTTTGGAAGGGTAACCTCTTATGATCTTGCGCACAATGATTTGCGGATAATCTACCTCCAACGACGAGTGCGACTGCTTGTCTTATCTCTCTTCGGAGGATTTCTGTTGCGTTAGATATTGGGTCGGGGTTAATCCAAAGTACTTCTTGAAGGCTCGGGTGAAATTGGGGGTGTCGTTGTAGGCGCAGAGAACCGCAATTTCAGTGATATTCAGTTCGGGATGGTTGTCCAACAGATGCTGGGCGCGTTTCATACGGAGATTGGAGATGAAGTCTTGGGGCTTTTCACCGGTCAGATTGGTCAGACGCTGGCGGAATTGGTATAAACTCATCCCCATCTCTCGGGCTACACCTTCCGCATCCACTTGTCCTTGAAGCATCATGCTGTTGATGGTGTTGATAGTCTTGTCAAGGAATGCCCGGTCGGAGGCGTTCAACTCTTCTGGCTTGTCTTGAGACTGCTTGTCCGCTAAGATCTGGTTGTAATCAATGGTGAGCTGCTTGTATTTCTCACGTAACACATCAATGTCTGCGGACAATTCCTCGTTGATCTTGGTCTGCTTCTTATGGCGACGTGACATCACCCACCAGATGCATACGGCCAACAGCAAGAGCAAAAGGGAGATAAAGACGCTCGAAAGGATGGTCTTACGCTTCGCACTGCGCTCGGCTTCATTCTCTTCCTGGAGCCAGTCATTGCCAAATTCGGCATTGTAACGGGCTAAACTCTCGGCTGAGGCATCAGTATACAAGGAGTCTTTAAGGTCGTTGAAGCGGTTGAGCTCTATCTTGGCACTGTCGGGGTATGAACTCCAAAAACTTTCATACAGGCCGCGGCGGGAATGCATCTCATTGGCTTTGTCACCCATCTGTTGCAATATGTTGGCGGCCTCTCGATAATATGCTACGGCTTCCGACTCGCGATGTTGGCACAGGAGCGACATGCCCATTTTATTATTGGCTATTGCTAATGAGTGAAGGTCGCCTTGTTGACGGAAAAAGGGTATCACACTGTCTAATACCTGTTCGGCTTCCTGATATTCGTGAAGACCGATCAATACAGAGGCTTTTTGGGATAATCTCATGAAGGCTTTGTCTTCATGACCGAGTTGCTTTTCCAATTGAAAAGATTGTTCGGCATAGGACAATGCTTCCTTGTCATCTCCTAAAGCGTGGTATACTTCTGAGGCCATGCCTAAGAGAATGGCTTGACGGGAGGAGTTGTTGGCTTTCTTGGAGGCTTCCAGTCCTTTGAGAATATATTTCTCTGCTTCCTTAGGCTGGTTGGCACTCATGTAGATAGCGGCAAGTGTGTTCAGACTCGATGATATCATATCGGGGTTACCGCTCTTCACGTCAAGGGCATAGCAGAGCTTGGCATATTCTGCGGCAGAGGTGTAGTCGGCAAGACGGATATAGGTGATGGACAGCAGATTCAGACAGTCCGACTCTCCGCCTTTTCCTTTCAGCAGCGGTAGGGCTTTCTTACCATATTCTGCCGCACGCTGGTATTGTTGCTGGTCATAGAAATATTCTGCAGACCAATACCATACTTGCTGCCGGAGTGTGTCGGTTGGAGTTGAGTGGCTGTATTGATATAATGTGTCTGTGAAATCTTCTTTCTTGAGATACTGAAACAGTTGGTTGGCTTCCTTCACTTGCTCCGTTTTCTCAAATTGTTGCAACAGCTGCTCATAAATGCCTTCTTTTGCTGATACAGGCAGGGGCAGCAGCAGAATGGATAATAGGTATGCGTAAAGAATAGTTTTTTTCATTTCGGATACAAAAGTAGGCAAAATAAACGATATTTTAATCGTGGGGAGATAAGAAAAACAAAATGTGCCTTATTTTTTGCACGGCACAGCTCTTGACTTTTGATGATCATCGGTGATGGGTGTTGCAATCTTTTTCTTTTTTGTACAATGATGGTTTATTTTTCAACGATAGGTTTTTCTTATCCAAGATATTAACTAATTTTGCATGGCTGTGATTCTATTCTTTTTTAGATGATGCAATTGATTATCAACTGATTCAATATTCTTTTCCTATATGACTAAAATGCACAATATGTTTAAATTCAAAGGCTTAACATTGACTCTGGCCGTTTTTTTTGCGGTCAATTCAATCGCTCAGACTGGTAAGGAATGGGACGATCCCAAAATTTCAAATGTTAATCGTGAGGTAGCTCATACGCTCTCGATCCCATGGGCTTCTGAAACGGAGGTGGCTGGCAATGATATGACACGGTCGCCATATTATCAGTCGCTCGATGGTAAGTGGAAATTCTATTGGGTGAAGTCGCCTTCTTCTGTGTCGGCTGCTAATTGTGCAAAAGATTATAATGATGCGGCGTGGACGGATATCGATGTCCCTTCAAGTTGGCAGGTTTGGGGATTACGAAACGGAAAAGCATGGGATAAACCGCTCTACTGCAATGTGGCTTACCCTTTTTCTTTCAATGAATCTACCTACAGCGTGATGGCCGATAGACCTGGATGGTTCACGTACAACAGTTCCATGCCTAATCCTGTGGGTACATATCGGCGTAAGTTCACCCTACCGGATTCTTGGAAGGGACGTGAGGTGTATGTGCGATTCAATGGGGTCGGACATGGGTTCTACCTCTGGATCAACGGACAACGGATAGGATATAGTGAGGATTCTTACTTGCCGTCGGAATTTAATATCACGCCTTATCTGGTGGAGGGGGAGAATACCATCGCATTGCAGGTGTATCGATTTACAAGTGGCTCTTTCCTGGAGTGTCAGGATTATTGGAGGTTGACGGGTATCCAACGACATTGCTTCTTGTGGTCAGCGCCTAAGAGCCAGATACGTGACTATTTCTTCACCACTGATCTCGACAACAACTATGTCAATGCGAAAGCCAATGTGAAGGTGAGTCTTGCAGGGGCTGACAATATCATTGGTGGAGAGGTGGAGGTGCGTATCCAAAAGGATGGTGAGACAGTGGCATCGGTCACAAAAAAAGTGGAGGACAGCAATGAATTGAGCCTGGATATGAATGTCTCTAATCCTTTGAAATGGAGTGCAGAAGAACCGAATCTCTATGATCTTGTCTTAGTCTTGAAAGACACAGAGGGAAATACGATGGATATCCGTGGGGGAAAAGTGGGATTCAAAGAGGTGGCGATACGTGCTGACGGGGCGCTCACCATCAACGGCAAAAGAATGGTCTTCCATGGGGTCAACCGGCATGATTTTAGTCCCATCAACGGACGTGCCATTTCTGATGAAGAGATAGAAGAGGATATCAAGACCATGAAACGACTGAATATCAATGCTGTACGTACATCACACTATCCCAATGATCCCGTGTTCTATGACCTTTGTGATCGTTATGGGCTCTATGTCCTGGCTGAGGCGGATGTGGAATGTCATGCTCACCAGAAACTGTCTTCTTTGGAACTGTTCCGGCCTGCGATGGTGGAGCGTTCCACAAACCATGTCCTTTGGATGAGAAACCATGCGTGTATTTTCATGTGGTCTTTTGGCAATGAGTCGGGCAATGGGAATAATTTCAAGTATGTGGGTGAGGCTATCAAAAAACTTGATAAGACGCGCCCCACTCATTATGAGGGTAATAGTGATTATGCAGATGTGTCAAGTACGATGTATGCCAGTTATGAGAACATCGACTGGATAGGATCCTCAAGAAAGGGAAAGAGTGGACAAAAACCGCATATTCAGTGCGAGAATAGTCATTCCATGGGTAATTCGATGGGGAATGTGAGAGAAATGTTTGATCTCTATGAAAAATATCCTTGTCTCACGGGTGAGTTTATTTGGGATTT
>CADCQC010000441.1 GCA_902803455.1 uncultured Prevotellaceae bacterium | reverse complement strand
CAGAGTTTGCCTATACCACCAACGACCTGTACCAGGCCATCAAACTGCCCTATGGCAACGAAGCCTACCTGATGACGGTCATCCTGCCACAACAGGACAAGACCATTGAAGACGTGCTTGGTCAGATGGACGGCCAGAACTGGCAATTCCACGGGCGCAGCACGATAGTGGACCTGAAACTGCCGCGCTTCGAGACCGAGGCCTCCATTGACCTGAAACCCGTCATGTCGGCATTGGGAATGCCCACCGCCTTCAACCCTGAGCTTGCCGACTTCTCGGATTTCTGTAACGTGCCGACCTTTATAGCCTTGATGAAACAGGTGGCCAGAATCAAGGTCTGCGAAGAGGGCACCGAGGCTGCCGCCGTCACTGTCATAGGTTCAGAGACAACGGGCATGCCCGGCGTTGCGGATTTCCACGCCACACGTCCGTTCATTTACATCATCAGCGAACGGTCTACGGGCATCATCTTCTTCATCGGACAGTACATGGGCGACATCACGATGGACTTGCCACAAATTGAGAACGGCACAAATTCCATGAGGAATCCTGCCATATACGACCTGCAGGGCCGCAAGGTAGGTATAGGCCAATCTTCCAGATTGAAGAAGGGAATTTACATTGTCGATGGGAAAAAGGTCATCATAAAATGAGCATAGACTGATTTGAATAGAATACCGCTTTGGGGTCGAGTTAGCTCCTGCTTGGCTGAGTTCAAGCAATCTTGGATCATCTCTCGCCTGCTCGCAGCATTTAGTGTCGTGGTCTTCTGTTGTGCCGTCAGCGCTCAGGAGACTACGGGGCGTGTTCACGCCGTCATTATCAACGGCGGAATGAACAAGTTGATGAACCACGAGCGCTATTGGAACGATTGTACGTTTCTCTACCGCACACTCCGTGAAGACTTGCATTTCTCAAAACAGGACATCACCCTGCTGATAAGTGACGGCGGCGAGCCAGGTCGCGACATGCTCCTTGCCGACGGCAGTGGGTTTGCCACATCTCCAGCCGACCTTGATGGTGACGGGGAGCGTGACGTGTGGCTGCCTGCTACGCTGGCGCAGGTGGCTGCCTCGCTCACCGAGTTGGCGGCAAGGCTCACCTCCAACGACCGCCTTTTTCTTTTCATGATAGACCATGGTGATTTCGACAGTAGCATACAACAGTCGTATGCTTGGATGTGGGGGGGCGAGCGGCTCTATGCCACCCATCTGGCCCAGTTGCTCAATGCCTTCCATGTGGAATCGATAAGCTTGTGCCTCGGCTTGTGCCATTCAGGAGGCTTCATTGATGAGTTGCGTCGCGAGAATCGTGTCATCGCCACTAGTTGCGCAGAAAATGAGGAATCATGGGCGTGCACCGACAAACCATACGATGAGTTTGTCTTCCACTGGACATGCGCCGTGGCAGGCCACGACCCCGAGGGCAATGCCGTCTGTGCCGACATGGATGGTGACGGTTACGTTTCCATGGCCGAGGCGTTTGACCATGCCAGCCAACACGACCGGCGTGAGGAGACCCCGCAGTACTGCTCCACTCCAACAGAACTGGGTGAGCACTGGTTCCTGTTGCAAGGACCCAAATGCGGGATATGCGAGAGGAAAAACGAAAGCGGCATGTCGCCCATCCGCAAATGCTATGACCTGCAAGGTCGGGAAATCCCTGTACCACCAGTCATGGAAGGAAAACACATAAAAAAACTTGATGCGAAGCAGTCTTTCGGACTTTCGCCTATCATAATAATAAAACCATAAGATGATGGATAAGATGAGAACTATCATTGCTGTGATTCTTGGTTGCCTGCCTTTCATGTCACAGGCACAATCCACAGGGCTCACCTGTTGGACGATAAAAGGCGAGCAAATGAAGTTGTCCATTGAGGACAATATTCTTGAGATTCCCGACAGCATTGCCGCCATCGATTTGTACGGCATCGATTGCATTACCCTGAACTGTTCTTCGGCCAACCCCAATTGCCTCTACTACACTGATAAATCAACCTCCGTGGAAGGCCTGCCCAATGCCAACGTGGTGTGTGATGGTATCTGCGAGGGCCTGTTGCTCACCGACGACGCATGTTTCTATTGTCCCATGGCCTTTTTCACTACTGATGCCATGTTGCGTTATACGCCACGGAATGACGATGGTGAATTAGATGCTGATTTCAGCCAACCTTGCCATGAGACCGCATTGCTGCCTTTTGATGCGGATTTTGTGATTCCAGAAGATGTCAACGGCCCCATGCCTGATGGATGGCTGCAGATGGCCAAATTTCGTGAATATGATGACAACATGCTGATATTTTATCCGACATACGAAAAATATCTGAAAGCCAACACACCATATCTGGTGACGTTCGCATATGGTGCATACGACACACATATTCTTTTCTGCGGACAGGACAAGACCGTGGAAAAGACAAAAGCTGTCATCGAGGACGAAGAACCTTACATTTTTACTGGAATCACCATGCCAGCGGAAGAGGAGTCCGGCTACTTCCGCTATCATAGGGGGCAGAAAACATATTTCATCCATACTGGGGATGGAATGCCGATGGAACCTTTCAGATGTTTCATCATATCGGCAAATATGGAAGAAACTGATACACAATCATCAATACTGGATTATTTCATTTTCGAAGAAGAAAGCACTGGAATTGACACCCGCATCATGTATCATTCAAACAAGGCTTGTTATGACTTGCAAGGAAGACAATTGCCGGATGGCAGCAGGAGCAGGGGTATATTTATATCAGGAGGAGTCAAGGTCATCAAATGATATCTTTGTAGCAAGCCCGGAAGAGCAGGTATAGGTATGAAAGATTTGATTCAGCGATGCCAGCAAGGTGACAGGGAGGCCATGGGGCAGCTCTATACAGCCATGCACGACGAACTGTTGGCCCATTGTCGCAAATATGCAGCCAACGACAACATCGCCGAAGACCTGCTCCATGATGCCTTCCTGCTCATATTCAGCAACATCGAAAAAATTCATTCTCCTGAAAAAGGAAGGGGATGGATGCACAAGGTGGCTAGAAACGTATGCTTGCTCTATGTGGAACATCAACAGAGCCACCAGTCCATATCTATTGATGAAGTGCGCAAGACGGAAGTAATCCAAGAACTAGACCTGCCCCTTACGTATGATGACATTCTGAGAGCCATAGACCAACTGCCACGTGGCTACCGCCAGGTTTTCCGCCTGTCAGTGCTTGAGGGTATGACACACCAACAAATAGCCGAACTGTTGGGCATCGAGCCGCATACCTCGTCGTCACAACTCCTGCGGGCGAAACGGCAACTGAGGCAGTTGCTGCAGGTGCTGATGCTTTTCCTTTTGGCTGCCATCCCATTTGGAGCTTATTATATCTGGTCATTGCAAAACAGCAAGCACGATGTGGCAGTTGTCTCTGATGACACTACAAAAGATACAGGAGATATAGCCAAGGAGAATCATGAAGATGCTGAGGGAGAGGCTTCCTCACAGACCTTTGCTGTTAGTGACTCGACTGTCAGTTTGCCATATAAGGGAATTGCAGACAACACAAAGGCTGCGAACAAGAAAAAGCAGAGTCCTGCTTGCATGGACCAGGCTGGGCGTGAACAGGCTCTGGCAACAGCCAAAGCAGAGGATGGCATGATACAAAAAAAGGATGCCGTTACGGAAGAGAACGATAGGGTCGAAATAATCAATGAGGTTGTTCCTGAAAAAGTGACTGCTCAAAATACGACGAAAAATGACATGACAAGTAATGGTGTCGCTTTACCTCGAGAACCAATAACTCTCCCCTCAACATCCAATACTGGCTCCAACCTCTTACTGTCACTAGCCTATAACGGACTTCCCAACGGCACAATTGGGCAGTTGCCTTATGGTGCCGAGGGGATGAACGGCGATATCGACTCTGTTTCCCACCACCGCATGCCGGTTTCTATCGCACTAAATGCCCGCTACACCTTTGGCACTCGCTGGTGGCTTGACGGTGGACTCCGATACACGCAACTCTCATCGGAAACACGGGTGGGCAACACATACTTGTTTATGGAACAGCAACAGAATGTCCGGTATTTGGGACTCTCTCTCGGAGTCGGTTATGACCTTTGGCATCAACGACATTGGAACCTTTACAGTACAGCTTCTGTCAATTATGAGCTACCTTTACGCAGTACAACAGACATCTCCTACAGGCAAGGCGGCATGGTGATTGAAACTGAAAAGAACCGTCTCGCACCACACACACAGTGGTCAATTGGCATGGGCCTTGGAATACAGTACAACCTAACACCAAGTATAGGATTCTTTGCCGAACCCAACCTGCAATACTATTTCCACAATTCCGATGGCATAAAGACATGGCGGTCAGAACACCCATTCACCCCAATTCTGCCAGTTGGAATAAGGATATCATTCTAGGTGTGAAAACTCTGTTCAAGAATCTCTTCTGGTTAGGGACTATCATAGGATGATTTGTTCGCTATTTTCTCTTATGACATCTTATTTTCTTTCCCTTGAAGTCCGTGATATTTAGTGATGTTGTTCACCTAAATACCCAGTATTGCTAACCAAAATTTGTTCAGACGGACAAAAACAAAAGAGAGTTACTTTCGTAACTCTCTCATTTTGAGGCGCTTCAGGATGGGCTTGAACCAACGACCCCCT
>CADCQC010000440.1 GCA_902803455.1 uncultured Prevotellaceae bacterium | reverse complement strand
TGTCCTAAAAACCGGCTTCTCCATACGGTAGACGGAGAAACCGGACTAAATTATCTCTGTGAGGGTTACCGGCAGTTCTTCACCCATGCCGCACCCTACATGGATTTCATGGCTCGTGAGTGGCGGGCAGACAGAGCACCGGCCAATGTGATGACCGCCGTCAGACAAGGCCTTCTATGAGGATGAATAATGACTATTCACCTGGCAGAGGCCAGTTGGGCGAGGGGGTGCGCAAGGCTTTCATCTTCTCGTCAAACTCCTTCACCATCTCTGGATGTTCGTCGGCCAGATTATGGCTTTCGGTCACATCTTCCTTCAAGTTGTATAGTTCGAGCGGTGCCCCTCGTTTCACGGTCACACATTTCCAATCACCTTCTCGGATAGCGCGCTGCACGCCAGGAAACTCCCAATAGAGCATCCGGTGATCAGTATCCACCTGCTTTCCATAGAACAGCGGTAAGATGTTGATGCCGTCGGTCTGCTGTGGCAGACTGGCTGTCGATCCCGTCAGTGCTGCGAAGGTCGGCATGATGTCGGGGAAATAGATGATGTTGTCGAGTGTCTGCACAGGCACCTTGCCCGGCTGGTTGACAATGAGCGGCACCCGGATGCCCCCTTCATAGAGTTGTCCCTTGCGGCCACGGAATCCGGCATTGCAGTTGAATAGTTTCAGAGGCGCCTGCACCGCAGCCCCATTGTCGGAGGCGAAGATCACCAGTGTGTTCTCACGCAGGTGCAGCCGGTCGAGTTCGGCGAGCAGCCGGCCGATGGCCGCATCCATGTGTGTGATGAGGGCAGCATAGCGCTTGGTGTTCATATCCCATGTCTCATCATCATACCACACCGTGTTGTCGATGATGTAAGGTTCGTGTGGCGCATCGAAGGCCAGGTAGAGGAAAAACGGATTTTTCTTGTTGCGCTTGATGAACTTGATGGCATCATCGGTCGAGAGGTCGGTGTTGTGCTTCACATGACGGTCATGGGCATTGGCCTTGATGTGGATCAGTTTGTCGTTGTCGAAACGGTAATAGGGATAATAGTAGGGGGAGTTGGAATGGACTGTCGAGATGGTCCAGCCATAAAACTCATCAAAGCCACGGTGGTTGGGCGATGCCCCCGGATCATAGCCGTCAAGATGCCATTTGTTGACCAGGCAGGTGCGGTAGCCCACAGTCCCTAAGACGGTGGCGATGGTGGTGTCCTCTGGCAGCAGATTGGCCCGGCGGATATAGGTGGTGTCGCCACGGGCATTGATCTTCACGCCTTGGATGCCACCAGCGGTACACTGGTTGTCGCGGATACGGGTATGACCGCTGTTCTTGCCCGTCATGAGCGAGCAGCGTGAGGGAGAACTGATGCCGCTGCCGGCATAACATTGGGTGAAGCGGGTGCCAGAGGCAGCCAACGCATCGATGTTGGGTGTCTTCATATATTCACTACCGTAGCAGGAGAGGTCGCCATAACCCATGTCGTCGGCCAGGATAAAGATGATGTTGGGGAGCTCGGGGGTGGCTTTCTGGCGGGGCTCGCCTGCGTCACTGCTCTGGGGGATGACAATGCCTGCGGCCAGCATACTGCCGTATCGGATGATTTTCTTCATGGGGCTTTTTTGATGTGTTTGTAGTAATGACGTTGCAAAATTATCATTTTTTCTTCTTTTTCAATAGGATACCTCGGAAAAATGCGTCCCGCCAATGGATGGACTCCAGACTTCGCACAGAAATACCTCTGCTCACGTCAATGCGAAATGCCCCGACAAGAAGTCTTCCTTGCTCACGTCAATATAACTCTTCTTGTCGCGCATGAACGACAGCAGCAGATGGAAGGTGACGTTGCGTGACAACAGGTGTGGATTGCCCACCATGATCAGATGTTCCTTGGCGCGCGTCATGGCGACATTCAACTTGCGGTCGACAATGTTGCCGTCGCTGTCGATAAACACATTGCTCGTGAGGAAGTCCAACTGGTAGTATTTCTGGATGGTGAACCCGTAGATGATGTATTGGCGCTGCGATCCTTGATAGCGCTCCACCGTGTCGATGGTGATGTCGTGAAGCAAAGGGATGCCATACTTGTCGATGGTGTTGCGGATGGTGGCGATCTGGTTGCGGTAGGGGAC
>CADCQC010000439.1 GCA_902803455.1 uncultured Prevotellaceae bacterium | reverse complement strand
TCCCTCTGGCTTTTTGATGTTCAGCAGGATTGGCATCTTGCTGGTGGTGGTCGCGCTTTCGGTCGTGGCTGTCAGCATCAATGGTAGTGCTTTTCTTGGACAGATGGCTTCTCGAAAAAGTCCTCTGTGCTGGTTGGGCAAAATGTCGCTGAGCATATATATATGGCATCAGATTTATTTGGCTTTCGAGCGGAATTTCTTCTCTCATCCTGTGGGTGTCGGTTATGTGGCTGTTTATTTTGTGGTTACACTTGCCGTGTCTTATCTGACGTACACCTTAATAGAAAAGAGGCTGGTGCGTTCATGGAAAACGTTCTTTCTTTCCGCTGTGGCATCGGCTTGTGTCAGTGCATTGGCTTTCTATTTCTATTGTCAGGCAGGGATTGTCAGGGATGTGCCTGAGATGCAACTCTACAAGGGAAAGGCTACCCGAAAGATGCATGGAAAATATGTGATGCGGACTTGGGACTTCAGCAAAGGGTATTTTGACAATGGGAAATATAATGTTTGTGCCATTGGAAACAGTTTCACGAAAGATTTTGTCAATATCTTGATGGAGTCAAAATACAAGGATAGCGTGAATCTGATCATGGCCTGGGATTTCACTCGTGTCAGTCCTATTCTGATCAGATACACTGATTACCTGTTCTTCTTTGGGGATATCGACAGCGTGCCTGACTTCGCACGGAGAAATATACCTAAGTCAAGGGTCTATGGCATCGGCACCAAGAATTATGGTGACTGCAATGGGGTCTTTTATCATAAGAGACATTCAAAAGACTACTTCAACCAGTCGTTCAAACCTCATCAGGAATATGTGGACTTCAACAACCTATGGAAAAGTAAGTGGAAAGACCATTATATCAATCTCTTTGAGATGTCTCTGCTGGAAAACGGAGAAACCCGGATATTCACTCCTGAGCATCAATATATGAGCCAGGATTGTGAGCATCTCACTCAACCAGGCGCTATGTTCTTTGCTGAAAGAATCGATTTCTCGAAAATCTTCAGATCTAAACGGCAAGACTTGGTGTCATCACAGAAAAAAGATAAATGATATGAGAAAATCGCTCTTTGTTCTCCTCGCTGCCCTCTGCTCCTCTGGCTTATGGGCGCAAAACGCTCGCGATTCGGTTGACAAATCGCAAGTGCAGATTGGTTACACACAAGTGAGTTCGCGGACCATCGCAGGTGCCGTGAATAAAGTGGATGCACAGTTGATGAGAAAAGGTCTTATCACCTCGTCGCTCGACGCGCTCAGCGGACAGGCGGCGGGCGTGCAGGTGCAGACGGGGGGCGACCCCGAGGCGATGGTGCGTGCCGTGCGCGTGAGGGGTACGACTTCGCTCACGGGTGGCAACGACCCGCTCGTCATCATCGATGGTGTGGCAAGCGACCTGGCGACGCTGGCCACCATCTATCCGGCGGACATCGAGTCGTTCACCATCCTCAAGGATGCCTCGCAGACGGCGCAATATGGTAGCCGTGGGGCGGCGGGTGTTATCGAGGTGGCCACGAAGAAAGGTAAAGGGGGGAAGTTTCATATCTCATACGACTGCAACCTCGGTTTTGAGACAGTGGCAAAAAACCTCGACATGCTGTCGGGGGATGGCTTCAGGCAGGCGGCCAAGATGATGAATATCGATGTGATCGATATGGGGTATTCCACTGATTTCAGGGATGCCATCACCCGGACGGGGGCTGTGCATAACCACCACGTGGCTTTCGGTGGGGGTACGGATACCAATAACTACCGTGCTTCCTTTGGATATATGCATCATAAAATGGTGGTGGAGACCCACGACATGCAAAACTACTTCGCTAAGCTCGATGTGTCGCAGAAGGCATTTGACAACAGGGTGTCTTTCGACATCGGCGTCTTCGGCAGTATCAATAAGGTCAACAGATTGCCTTTCGGCAGGGATCTGTTCTATTCCGCAGCGGCTTTCAACCCGACTTTCCCCAAGGAAAGAAATCAAGAGGGGAAGTATGATCAGGTGACGGAGGCTTTATGGATTTCCAACCCGATGGCGATGTTGCAGATGGATGATGATGGTAACAATTCTTATCTCAATGCGCACTTGAAGGCCCAGGTCAACCTGGGCTGGGGCGTCACGCTCACGGCTTTCGGCAGCTATAGCTACAGTTCCGACGAAGACGCCCACTATTACCCTACCTATGCATGGGATAATGGGGAGGCTTACAGGGCGGACGCCAAAAAGGAGGTGATGCTGGGGAACTTCTCGCTCGAAAAAACTTTCAAAATGGGCGCATCGTCGCTGAACCTGATGGCTTTGGGGGAGCGGCAGACGACCAAGGAGAAGGGCTTTCATGTGACGGCTTCCAGCTTCTCGACGGATGAGTTCGGATACCATAACCTGGCGGCGGGAGCCATCAGATTGTGGGAGGGCACTGGGTCTTTCTATCAGGACAGCCATCTGGAGTCGTTCCTGTTTATGGCGAAATATGGGTTCCGCGACCGACTCTCGTTCACGGTCAATGCGCGTGCCGACGGATCTTCAAAAGTGGGAAAAAACAACCGGTGGGGATTCTTTCCTTCTGTGAGCGGTTCGTGGATTGTCTGGGATAAAGACAAGATGGGGAAAGGCAAAAGCGGTTCCTGGCTTGATTTCATCAATATCTTGCAGCTGAGGGCCGGTTATGGTCTGAGCGGCAACCTGGGGGGTATCGATGCCTACAACTCCATGCAGTTGATGAAGCCTCAGGGGGTGATCACCCTGAAGGGAGAACCTGTGACTACCTTGAGTTTCATCCGGAATGCCAATCCTGACCTGAAGTGGGAAGTGAAGAGAACCATCAACCTGGGTGTCAATGCAAGTTTCTGGAACAGAAGAATCATGCTCTCACTCGACTTCTATAGGTCGGTCACCGATGATATGCTATATATGTATAATGTGCCGGTGCCTCCTTTCACCTATAACAAGATCCTGGCCAACCTGGGCTCCATGAAAAACAGCGGTTTCGAGATAGGATTCGGTATCAATCCGCTGAGAACCAATGATATGGAACTCAACGTGGGACTCAATATGTCGTTTGAGAGAAACAAGCTCATCTCGCTCGACGGTGATTTCAACGGACAGTATCTGTCGGCGCCTACGTCAAGGGGACTGGCTTCTCTCAGCGGTGCGGGATATCATGGCTCATCAGATGTGGTCAAGCAGATCGTGGGACAGCCGCTGGGCGTCTTTAACCTGAAACACTGCATCGGACTGACCACCGACGCAAATGGGTCAAAGCATTATGAGGTGACCGATGAATCGTATATCTGCGGTCAGGCCATGCCGAAGATGAGGTTGGGTTCCAACATCTCGTTCAGATACAAGAAATGGGATGTCTCCGTGCAGGTCAACGGGGCTTTCGGCCATCATATCTTCAACGGGACGGCGCTCACTTATATGAACATGCTGTCGTTGCCCAACTACAATGTGATGGAGGGGGCACCAGAGATGAATATCCAGGATCAGACCATCAGTGACTATTGGCTGGAGAGGGGTGACTACGTCAACGTCGACTATGTCACCCTGGGGTGGAATGTGCCGGCGAAATCAAAGTACATCCAGAGTCTCAGACTGTCGCTGTCGGTCAATAACCTCTGCACGATCACGGGGTATTCTGGGCTCACTCCGATGATCAACTCCAGTGTTGTCAACTCGACACTTGGACTCGATGACAAGAATACCTATCCTGTCTACCGCACCTTTTCTATGGGCTTGAACGTCAAATTTTAATCCTTTCCACATCATGTATCATTTCCATCAACATATCATGAACATCACTTTCAGTAAGTGGGCCAAAGGTTTCATGCCTTTCCTCCTTTGTGTAGGCTTGACAGCCTGTTCGCTCGATGAAAATCCGAAAGACCAAATTGAGGAAGAGAAGGTCTATACGTCGCAAGATGCGCTTTTCCAGCATACCGTCGCCACCCTCTACAGTTATGTGGGGGGGAATACCGACGGCCAGGGATTGCAGGGCACTTGCCGTGGCGTCTACGACTTGCAGACGTTCGGGTCGGATGAGGCGTTGTTGCCTACCAGGGGCGTTGACTGGTATGACGGAGGCATCTGGCAGAACATGTACAAGCACTCGTGGAATGCCGGACATGAACTGGTCAATAAGTCTTGGAATTATCTCTATAAGGTGATCACCCTCTGCAACAGGTCGCTTGAGGTGATCGAGAACCATAAAGACTTGCTTACCAGGATGCAGAAGGATCGGTTTACTTCCGAAGTGAGGGGGCTCAGGGCGATCTATTATTTTTACCTGCTCGATCTCTTCGGCAACGTGCCTATCGTCACCTCTACGGATGTATCGATGAATGAGGTGAAACAGTCAATGCGTTCAGAGGTCTTCCGTTTTGTAGAGAAGGAACTGGTTGAAGTGGTTCCTTATCTTCTCAACCAGGCGCATTTCTACTTAAGCGAAGGTTATGGACGGATCAACATAGCAGTGGCGCTTTTCGTGCTGGCGAAATTATATCTCAATGCGGAAATTTATGCCGATGATGATTGGACTGACGGGAAAAATCTGGACGGGAAGAATATCCAGTGTAATTTCCTGGGGGAGAAGATGAATGCTTGGGAGGCTTGTATCAAATGCTGTGATCTGATCGGACAATTGGGATATTCGCTGGAAAAGCAATATGAGGATTGTTTCGCTATCGACAATCATAACAGCCATGAGATTATCTGGTACATTCCCATGGATAAATACAGGTATGCCAATCAGCAGCAGAATATGTACAGGTCTTATCATTACCGGCATGCGGCATCATTCGGCTTTTCTGGAGAAAACGGGACCTCTGCGTCGCTCACCGTGCTCAAGGTCAACAAATACCAACAGAAAGATGAAGACAAAAGATTCCGTATCAACTATTGGAGCGACGATGTCACAGACCTGAATGGATGGTCGGTGATGGACAGGGTTGGCAACAAGTTCAACTATGCACCATGGGAGGTGGATATGGATGTCAGCAATAGCAAGTTCATCGAGACTGCCGGAGCCAGGATGAAAAAATATGAGGTCGACAAAAATGCTTTGCTCGACGGAAAACTTATGGACAACGATATCGTGCTTTTCAGGTATGCTGATGTGTTGCTCATGATGGCGGAAGCAAAAATGAGAAACGGAGAGAGCGGACAGAAAGAATTGGATATGGTGAGAACTAGAGCGAATATGAATCTTGTCGAGGCTACCTTTGATAATCTCTACGACGAAAGGCTCATCGAACTGGCTTGGGAGGGATGGAGGCGCAACGACATGGTCAGGTTCAGGCGTTACAAAAGCACCTACGAAGGAGCGTTTTCTGTCAATGAGAATGATGGCCATACGACCGTCTTCCCCATTCCTGGCGACATGATCACGCTGAATCCCAATTTCAAGCAAAATCCAGGATACTGACCCAGCTGCCCCGGCAGCCGCTCGCCGGCAGCCGCCCGCCCGGTCCTCCCTCCCAGGCTGCCTGCCTGGTGCTTCCTACCAGCCGCCCACCCGGTGCTCCCTCCCGTTCCTCCCGTCGTCCCGTATGTTGCGTTATTAACGCAACAAAAAGCTCACCCTGGCTATGGCGGGGGAAATGGGCAGAAACCACTGGCCTCTCATCATCATTTTGGAAGAAAAAAAGCTGAAAAACAGCAAAATATTTTGGCATTTCAAATAAATCTGCTATTTTTGCACACGATATAGGGAATGTGCAAAATAGGAGGTTGTTATGTCTATTTCGAAAACAAGGCAGAAACTGGTCGATGTGGCCAGACAACTCTTCGCTAAGAAGGGATTGGAGAGCACCACAATGAACGACATCGCTGTCGCTTCGGGAAAGGGGCGACGGACGCTATATACCTATTTTAAAAGTAAGGAGGATATCTATTCGGCCGTCATCGCTTCTGAATTGGAACGCTTGTCGGACAAACTCGATGAGGTGGCGGCTAAGAAAATCAGACCACAAGACAAAATTATCGAACTGATCTATACCCATCTCAACATGATCAAGGAGACCGTGGTGAGAAACGGTAACCTGAGGGCTGAGTTCTTCAGGAATATCTGGATGGTGGAGAAAATCAGGAAAAACTTCGATGAGGATGAGATAGAACTCTTCAGAAAGGTATATGCTGAGGGGAAGGCCGAGGGCGAGTTTGACATCGATAATGTGGATCTCGTGGCCGATATCACCCACTATTGCATCAAGGGCCTGGAGGTGCCGTATATCTATGGCAGACTTGGTCATGGGCTCACCGAGGAAAGCAGTAAGCCACAGGTGGTCAAGGTGGTATATGGCGCCCTCGGGAAAAGCCTGGTGAAATAGCGCGCATCTCGGGAAATGTCTGATAAAAATAACGCAAATCAAAACAGATAACCAATCTTCAAAAACATAAAATCATGGAATTATTGAAAGGCAAGACCGCCCTCATCACGGGAGCGGCACGTGGCATCGGAAAAGCCATCGCACTGAAGTTCGCACAGGAAGGAGCTAATATCGCTTTCACAGATCTCGTTATCGACGAAAACGGAAAAGCTACCGAGGAAGAGATCGCTGCCATAGGAGTCAAAGTGAAGGGATATGCCAGCAATGCGGCTGATTTCGCACAGACCGAAGAGGTGGTGAAGCAGATACAGGCTGACTTCGGAAGGATCGATATCCTCGTCAACAATGCGGGCATCACCAAGGATGGACTGATGCTGAGAATGACGGAGGCTCAGTGGGATGCCGTCATCGCTGTCAACCTCAAATCAGCGTTCAACTTCATTCATGCCTGCACACCGATCATGATGAGGCAGAGAAGCGGATCCATCATCAATATGTCGTCAGTGGTGGGTGTGCATGGAAATGCATCACAGTGCAACTATGCTGCCTCAAAGGCAGGACTCATCTCCCTCGCTAAAAGTATCGGGCAGGAGATGGGCAGCAGGGGCATCAGGGCTAACGCCATCGCTCCGGGATTCATCGACACGGCCATGACACAGGCGCTGCCCGAGGACATCCGTAAGGAGTGGATCAATAAAATCCCTCTGCGCAGAGGGGGTACCGTGGAGGATATCGCCAATGTGGCGACATTCCTGGCTTCCGATATGTCATCGTATGTATCCGGACAGGTGATACAGGTCCATGGCGGCATGAATATGTAGCAGTATGATACCGCTTTACGAGGACAATCATCTGATCATCGTAGCCAAGAGCAGCGGTGAGATCGTCCAGGGTGATAAGACTGGCGATGTCCCGCTCGCGGAGACGGTGAAACAGTATATCAAGACGGTGCATGCCAAACCGGGAAATGTGTTCCTGGGGGTCGTGCACCGTCTCGACAGACCTGTCAGCGGGGTGGTCGTCTTCGCCAAGACATCGAAGGCTTTAGCCAGACTTAACACCATGTTCAGAGATGGACAGGTGAAGAAGACCTATTGGGCCATCACCCAGGGAAGACCGCAAAAAATGGAGGATACAATCTCTGGATGGCTCACAAGAAATGAAAAACAAAACAAAAGCTACACACACGACCACGAGGTGAAGGGGTCGAAAAAGGCGGTGCTTTCCTACAAACTCAGAGCGGTGACCGACAGGTATAGCTTGCTCGAGGTGAGTCTGCTCACTGGAAGGCATCATCAGATCAGATGTCAGTTGGCGGCCATCGGATGCCCTATCAAAGGGGATCTCAAATATGGCGCACGACGCTCGAATGCCGATGGAAGTATCTCGCTGCATGCCAGAAGCGTGCAGTTTGAGCATCCCGTCTCGCATGAGATGATCAAGGTCGAGGCTCCTGTCCCCGAGGACAACCTCTGGCGCGACATCACCAAAAACTTGTAGCGATGACCTCCTTGAAGGGAATACTCAACAAAGACACCTCATATAGATGATGAAGAAAGTCTTGAAGTGGGCAGCGATCATCCTGCTGACCCCCATTCTGCTTTTTCTGCTGTTGATGGTGCTTCTTTACACACCTCCAGTGCAAAACTGGGCAGTGAAGAAGGTGGCGCAATATGCTTCCGAAGAGACGGGAATG
>CADCQC010000438.1 GCA_902803455.1 uncultured Prevotellaceae bacterium | reverse complement strand
GTCGAGGGTAAATAATTTCCTATAGGGAAAGTTGTGTTTTCTTCTGTCATATCTGTCATATCTGTCATAGTGGGCATCAGAAAGGCAGAATTTGGACATTAAAAATTAAAAAAAAAAAAAAAACATTAAACATTAAGAGATTAGTTTTAGAAGCAAGAGAGTAAGAAGTAAGAAGCAAGAAGCAAGAGATTAGTCTTTCAAATGGAGGACATATCTCTTGCTTCTTGCCTCTTACTCTCTTGCTTCTAAAAAACTACTCATTCCCCAATATCCTATTCACCAGAATAATCACATCGGTGATGTTCACTTGACCGTCATGATTCAAGTCGTAAGACGTACCAGCCGATCCGCCCTCGAATTCGCCAAACACTTGAATCTGGTGTGTGTCGCCACCATAATCCTGCACTTGCGTAGCTGACAAAGTGAAGGAATAAGTGCCATCGCTTTCAAGCACCACACGACTATCGTTCTCAAGGTCAATCTCGAAGTAGTTCACCAGCAACGTCTTCAGCTCACCTGCGCCATTATTGGGAATGAAGAAAATCTTCACACCATCTGACGGTTTTATCGATTTGCTTGAATATGCCAATCCGCCTCCTAAGGGCTCTTCTACGCCTTCAGACGTAATCTTCTTCATGGCAACCGTACCATTGGATGCATAGGCACTCACATTTGTATTATCATGGAACTCAATAAGTATTTCATCATCTAAGCTGCGCAAGATGCGGTTGGGAGTGCGTTTTATTAAGGTTCCTGTCAGTTCAACCTCTTCGCCATTGATCATCACATGCTTCAGGTTGGCTGTAGAGCCATAGAAAGTAAAACAATATTGCGTATTGACATCCAGCGTATCGATGCGGTCAAGCACAGGCATATCGGCTACAGCCTCATTAAACACATCTCTCTTTTTGGTCACATCACGCAGAGCCCATCTGGCAAGTTCTCCTGCCGAGCCCTTCGACTTGATGTGTATTCTGCTCTTGGAGAAGTCGGCCAAGTCCTGATACAGGCTTGTGATGACCACGCTGTCGCCAAACTCCTTCAGGTTGCCCAGATTATAATGCAGGGTATCACCTGCTGACGATTCAATGGGACAAGGATAACCATTTATCCTGACACCCATGTTCTTTCGACCGGGCTCCATAATTGCCGTCAGTGTGAACTCTTCGCCAAGTTTCGCCTTCTCCAAGGTTGTGATTGAGAAGGCATCGCCTCCGCCTATCCATCTTTCTGCAGCCGGTTGGCCATTGTAAGTTAATCCAATAGACATCTTACCTCCTGAACCGTTAACCATCGTTATTTTCAGTTTCGGGCTGGAGGCCTTCTTGAAGGTGAAGGCGACAACGTAGCTGTTGTCGGTGTAGGGCATCTGATAGGTTCCAAGTGCCAGGTTCACGACAAACTTTCCATCGGCTTGTGTCTCCATCGTAATCCATTCTCCCATGTCGGTGTCGAGTTTCGTTCCCTCAAACAAGAAGCTTTCGAACTCGTACCCCTCGTCGGGAGTAGCCGTGACGGTGAGGGTTTGGCTTTTGTTGAAAGCGAACTGACAATAGTTGTTGTTCGCGCAGGATTGATGCGCGTTGTCAAAATCAAACTCTATCTTGCCTCCACTTCCCACGTAAAGAGTGTAGTGATCCACCGTCTCCTCCGACGTAATACGAATGGTGATATCCGAATTCACATTCTCGATGGTGTATTTCCTGACATTCGACGCGTCGTAGAATGGATTTTCGCTGTCTGTGACCTCAACCATATCCTGATAGACGTCCTCACCGTTCACAAACACGTTCTTAATGGTGGCTTTGTTTCCATCGGCCACATAGAAGGTGTAGTCAATGTGCATGACCTTCGTATAGGTCTTGGTACCCCTACCGTAGATATACTCGCTGTTGTTGTATTTGAACATAACTCCGTTGCCCGCACCAGCTTCCTCGACGGAGACGGTTATCTTCACCTTCCTGGCTCCCACCACGCGGATGACAACATCGTCTTGCATGACTTCCCCTTCCAAAGTGTATTGCTTTTTGCCGTCGGAGGTGGTGGTCATTTGGTTTTTGACATCAGTATCGTTCACATAGACATGATCTATCACAATGTCATCACTTGATGGATAAACATAGAATGTCAGGCTGCTGCTCTTATCTATATCTTTCGATTTTATCATGTCGCCTGATAATACTCCGTAGTCTTCCGCTTGGAAAATGGCACCATCAGATACGCTAGCCGTCACGGTTACAAGGTTTTCTCCTTCCTTGTAGTGTACAACGGCTTTCAACTGTTTATAAACATTAGCGGTCAGATGCATTTGGTCGCACTCTTCCTGTGTCCATGCTGCAACATGCGCGGTGACATTAGAGGCTGGGGCTGTGCAGATTTGTTCCCAAGTGACTGGAATCGTGTAGTAGTTGTTTAATTCTATAACAATTTTGCTCTCAAATGTAGGGGCGGAACTAGCTTGAAAATAGATGTCCGTCAAATTCGGACATTGCAGGGGTGGAACAGTAGTTGTTTCTGTTTCGTATTCATACAATCCACTACCATCGCCATTGCCCTTAAATGTTATTGTATTGAGATTCGGGCAATTCAAGTGGCCTTCGATTTCAACATCCGGTGCTTGTTCATTTACATAACCTTTTAAATTACCAAAAAAACTAATTGAACCAGTAAAAGTCAAGTTTTTTACATAACTGTTCGAAATGGTGCCATTAGCATACAGCACAGGGATTCCAAATATTACACCAGGTTCTTCCAAGTGTGCTGGGATGGTAACTTCCTCAGCTGTACCAGTGATGCCCTTTAGCACGGCAATATCGCCAATCGATGTTGCATAGAGGACATTAACATAATTATACTGATGATAAATATCAAATCTCAGATTACCTTCTGTTCTGGTTCCAGCATATACATATTGGTTATCTGCCCACGCATTCTGCGTTCCTGCCATGATGAGGCAGAGCAGGAATAGTCGTTTAATAAGTTTTAATGTTTTCATAATCTTATCGGTTTTTAGTTAATAAATATCTGTTTTAAGAGAGTTTAAGCAATGACTTTACAAATTTAGATAAAATATATGATACTTCCAAATAATAAAGGATTTATTTCT
>CADCQC010000437.1 GCA_902803455.1 uncultured Prevotellaceae bacterium | reverse complement strand
CGAGAAGATCAACTCGGTGGATCTGACAGACAAGGGAGTGGAATGGCTTGCTAAGGAAGTCAATGACAAAGACCTCTTTGTGCTTCCCGACATCACCGGACAGATGTCAGCCCTAGAGAACCGCAAAGACCTCAGTGCAGAGGAGCGTCTGAAACTGAAAGACGAATACATGCGCCACTATGCCCTTCAGAGTGAGCGAGTGCACACCCTTCAGCAGTTGCTCAAAGCCTACACCATGTTTAATAAAGACGATGAATATGTGGTGATAGACGGTGAGGTAAAGATTGTTGATGAGCAGACAGGCCGTATTATGGAAGGTCGGCGTTGGAGCGACGGTCTTCACCAGGCCGTGGAAGCCAAGGAGCATGTGAAAGTGGAGGCCGCCACGCAAACCTACGCCACGATCACCCTTCAGAACTATTTCCGTATGTATCACAAGTTGGCCGGTATGACCGGTACCGCCATCACAGAAGCCGGAGAGTTCTGGGACATCTACAAATTGGATGTGGTAGAAATCCCCACCAATAAGCCCGTTGCCCGCAACGATATGAGTGACCGCGTCTATAAGACCCAGCGTGAGAAATACAAAGCCGTGATCGATGAGATTGAGGAGATGCGTGAGCAAGGCCGTCCCACCCTCGTCGGTACCACATCAGTGGAGATATCTGAGTTGCTCTCCCGCATGTTGAAGATGCGCAACATTCCTCACAACGTGTTGAATGCCAAGTTACACCAGCGAGAGGCCGACATTGTGGCCCAGGCAGGTCGCAGCACTCTCACGGAAGTGATGAGAGATGGCAAGAAGGAAAGCAAACTTCTGGGAGCGGTGACCATCGCCACCAACATGGCAGGTCGTGGTACCGATATCAAGCTCACCCCTGAGGTTAAAGCAGCCGGCGGACTTGCCATTATCGGTACAGAACGCCATGAGAGCCGCCGTGTGGACCGTCAGTTGCGCGGTCGTGCCGGTCGTCAGGGAGACCCCGGTTCCTCCGTGTTCTATGTTTCTTTGGAAGACAAGCTGATGCGTCTGTTTGCCTCAGAACGTATCGCCAAGGTGATGGACCGTTTCGGATTCCAGGAAGGCGAGCGTCTGGAGCATAAGATGATCAACAACAGTATCGAGCGTGCCCAGAAGAAAGTAGAGGAGAACCACTTCGGTATCCGTAAGCGTCTGTTGGAATATGACGATGTGATGAACCAGCAGCGCAAGGTCATTTACGAAAAGCGCCGCCATGCCCTTATGGGAGAGCGCATCGGTATGGATATAGCCAACGTGTTCTGGGACAGAGTGGTGAGCATCATCAACAACAATCCTGAGTTTGAAGGATGTGAGGAGATGTTTATCAAGACATTCTTCATGGAGTGCCCCTTCACGAGAGAAGACATCGCCAATATGAAACGCGAGTCACTGTACGAGAAGGCCTATACGAAGGTGATGGACACCTTTGAAGAGCGCAGCGCTCGCATCCCACAAGTGGCCTGGCCCATCATCAAGAGAGTGTATGAAGAACAAGGTCAGATATATGAGCGCATCAACGTTCCCATCACTGATGGCCGTGTGATCATGAATATCCCCTGCGACCTGAAGGAAGCCTACGATACAGAGTGCAAATCTGTTGTGAAGCAATTTGAGAAGGTTGTGATGCTGCATATCATTGACGACTGCTGGAAAGAAAATCTCCGTCTGCTTGATGAGTTGAAGCACAGCGTGCAGAACAGCGCCTCCTACGAGCAGAAAGATCCATTGGTGATTTTCAAGATTGAGAGTGCGAAGCTATTCGACACGATGATAGACGACATGAATAACCGCATCACTGAGATTCTGACCCGTGGTCAGATACCTCAGTTGCAGCCCGAGCAGCAGGAGATCAGCGAAGCCGCTCCCGAGCAGCACAGCCAGCGCTATCAAGAGAGCAAGGGTGACGAGATGGTGGATCAAGGTCAGAAAGCCGCAGCCAGTCAAGACACCCGCGAGACCGCCCGCCAGCCCCGCCAACCCATCCGCAAGGACAAGTTGCCAGGTCGCAATGATCCCTGTCCCTGTGGCAGTGGTAAGAAGTTCAAGAACTGTCACGGTCGCAACCTCGTATAAACACTCTCCTTTCATCATCCATTCAAACCCACAAAACGATGAGAATAGCAATCAACAATCTCCGCAAGTGTTTTGGCGACAATGTGGCCGTCAATATCAGCCAATATGAGATTTCCCAAGGTGACCTGATTGGTTTGGTAGGCAACAACGGAGCCGGCAAGACCACTCTTTTCAGGTTGATGCTTGACCTGCTGAAAGCCGATGATGGCGATGTCCATTACCTGCTGGACGGCGAAGGCGACCTATCAGGAACGTCTATCAACCCCTCTGAGAGCGAAGAATGGAAGACATTTACCGGAGCCTACATTGACGAAGGTTTCCTCATTGACTTCCTCACCCCCGAAGAATACTTTGCCTTTATCGGTAAGGTAAGTGGTTTGAAAAAGAAGGAAGTGGAAGAACGTCTGAAGGATTTCGAAGCTCTGATGGCCGGTGAAATCTTGGGACAGAAAAAACTGATCCGTGATCTGTCAGCCGGTAACAAGCACAAAGTAGGCATTATTTCCGCGCTGCTCAACAAGCCCCAATTTGTGGTGCTTGATGAGCCATTCAATTTCCTCGATCCCTCCAGTCAGAACATATTGAAACATATTCTGACTAAATATAATAAGGAAACGGGCGCCATTATCATTATCAGCAGCCACAATCTGGCACACACCATTGATATCTGTCCCCGCATCACCCTCCTTGAGCACGGAGTGATCGTGAAAGATCTCACGAATATAGACCACAGTGCTACCGCAGAACTTGATGCTTACTTCAACAGGATTGAGCCTGAAGAGGAAGTTGTTCAAAATTAGGTATTTCCCGCCATTCTACGTTTTAGACATCCCCAAATCGAGGTATATTTCTAAAAAGGAAGCATGCGGAATGATTTCCGATGCTTTCTTTTTTTTAATTTTGCAGTGTCAAAAGCCTGTCATCCATTTGAACACATGCCATCATGAAATTATCAGACTTACATACAGGAGAAAAAGGAGTTATCGTGAAAGTGCTGGGTCACGGCAGTTTCCGCAAGCGTATTGTAGAAATGGGCTTCATCAAAGGCACTTTAGTAGAAGTATTGCTTAACGCCCCCCTTCAAGATCCTGTGAAATACAAGATTTTGGGTTATGAAGTATCCCTTCGTCATGATGAGTCTAGCATGGTGGAAGTGGTGACAGAGGAAGAAGCCCGTAAGATGCATGAGCTCGAAACGCCCATGCAGCAGAAAGGCGAGCCAACCGACGAGATGGCCCCCATCACCGATGTTCAGTTGCGTGATGCCGCGAAGAAGCGCCGCCGCAAGATCAATGTCGCCTTGGTAGGTAACCCCAATTGTGGCAAGACCTCCCTGTTTAATTTTGCCTCCGGAGCCCATGAACGCGTAGGCAATTATTCAGGTGTGACTGTTGACGCCAAGGAAGGTCATGCCGTGTTTGAAGGCTATGAGTTCAATATCGTCGATCTTCCCGGCACCTATTCCCTATCAGCCTACAGCCCAGAGGAGTTGTACGTAAGAAAACAGATCATCGAGAAGACCCCCGATGTCATCATCAATGTGATTGATGCCAGTAATCTGGAGCGTAATCTCTACTTGACCACCCAACTGATCGATATGAACCTCCGTATGGTGTGTGCCCTCAACATGTATGACGAGACGGAGCGTCGTGGCGACCACATAGACTACAACCGTCTGGGACAGTTGTTTGGTGTCCCCATGATACCCACTGTATTCAAGACCGGGCGTGGTGTGGACCTGCTTTTTCACATCATCATCAACATCTATGAAGGCAATGATTTTGTGGATAAAGACGGCAATATCAATCCCCGTGTCGCCGCAGAGATAGCCGAATGGCACAAAGACTATGAGCAACACCATGGTGGGAATCACTCTGACGACTACGCCCACGGTCCCCGCCCCAACAAAAGTATCTACCGTCCTATCCACATCAACCACGGTCAGTATGTAGAGGCAGGTATCGAGAAGGTGAAAGCAGAGTTGATGAAAGACACGCAAGTTCGCCACCGCTATTCCACCCGTTATTTGGCCATCAAGCTGCTGGAGAGAGACCACGATGTGGAGCAGATTATCCGTAAGTTAGCCAATGCCAAGGAAATCTTCCAGGTGCGAGACAAAGCAGCCACCCGAATCAAGGCCGACACGGAAGATGACAGCGAGACAGCGATCATGGATGCGAAATACGGTTTTATCCGAGGTGCCATGCATGAAGCCGGTTATGAGGAAGGCAGCAATGAGAAAGCCTATCGCATGACCCATCTGCTCGACGAGATCATCACCAACCGCTGGGTAGGATTTCCTATCTTTCTTCTGCTTCTTTTTCTGATGTTTCAGACCACCTTCTCATTGGGTCAATACCCGATGGACTGGATTACAGCAGGTTTTGACTGGCTTGGCGACTGGTTGAAGGGCACCTTGCCCGATGGCCCATTAAAAGACATGTTGGTAGATGGTGTGATCGGTGGTGTCGGCGCCGTCATCGTATTTCTTCCTCAGATTCTGATTTTGTATGCCTTCATCTCCTTTATGGAAGATTCGGGCTATATGTCCCGTGCAGCCTTCATCATGGACAAGCTGATGCACAAGATGGGTCTTCACGGCAAGTCGTTCATCCCACTGATCATGGGTTTTGGCTGTAATGTACCAGCAGTGATGGCTACCCGCACGATAGAGAGCCGTCGCTCCCGTCTGATCACGATGCTGATACTTCCCTTCATGAGCTGTTCTGCCCGACTACCGATCTATATCATGATCACCGGTGCCTTTTTTGCTGAGCGTTATCAGTCGGCCGTCATGATCTCCCTCTATGTGATCGGCATTCTTTTCGCCGTCCTCATCAGCCGGTTGTTTAGCCTGTTTTTGCTGAAAGGCGAAGATACCCCCTTTGTGATGGAGTTGCCCCCCTACCGTATCCCCACGGGAAAAGCCATGCTGCGCCACACATGGGAGAAAGGCAAACAGTATCTGAAAAAGATGGGCGGCATCATCCTTGTGGCCAGTATCATCGTATGGGCCTTAGGCTATTTCCCCCATGATGAGACACTATCGCCCCAAGAGCAACAGGAAAAAAGCATCATCGGCCATATCGGCAAGACCATAGAACCGATTTTCCGTCCACAAGGATTCACCTGGAAGCTTGATGTCGGTCTGATCACCGGTGTTGGCGCGAAAGAGATCGTCGCCTCCACCATGGGTGTGCTCTACACAGGAGACAGCGATGTGGCAGACGACACATCAGAGACCAGCGAGGAGCAATATCCCATCCTGCGGGAGCAGATGGCCCATGAAGGCATCACCCCCCTTACAGCGTATTGTTTTCTACTCTTTGTGCTCTTATACTTCCCCTGCATAGCCACCATCGCAGCCATCAAGAACGAGACGGGCAGTTGGCGGTGGGCACTATTCACAGCCCTTTATACGACTGTCGTAGCCTGGTGTGTGTCAGCCGCAGTCTATCAAATCTTCTCTTAAGGCTATTTGTCCTTTGATGAGGATTTCCTTTGGCTTTCGGTCTCCTCTCTCTTCCATTTGTAGAAACGGTCGACAAAATCTATTTGCTCCTTATTCGGCAGCATAATGAGTGAGGCGCCATTGGAGAACTGCATCGTCGTGGGTTTTGAGACATCAAACGATGGCCAATAAGGCAACCCCTTGGCATTAGGGTTACCCGTTTTGGCAAAGTTCACCCAATACTGTTGGAGGATTTCCGCCACGGCAGACTCAGCAGGATATTTGTCAGGTTGTGTGAGGAAGGTCCCATTGAGATACATGATATCATCGGCATGCGCCACTCCCCTTCTCCTCGGATCACCCGAGAAGCTGAGTTTGGATGGTTGAGCGAGGAAAGCCGCATAAGCAGGGCTCTTTCCCGTCTTCGACTGGAGACTGACCCACGCATACGAAGGCCATGCAAATCCGAGATCCCTGAATGCGTCCCCATTACCATGGAAAGCCTCATCCACCGTGTTGCCCGGATACACTTTCAAGGCCTCATCAGCGAAAGGCCCGAACAAGCCTTTAGCCGCCTTTTTATAATCCTCCGGTTGCATACTCCTCGAGAACAGCGCCCCCTCATCGCTATTGGTCATCACGATGACAGGCACATCATTGTACTCACCCCTTTCATAGAGTCTATATAAATCATCAGTAATCACATACCCATCGACACACGGCCAGAATCCGCCAAAGCCCACATTATCGCCACAGAGTTCGAGGGCATCCATCTTTCGCAGTTGTTTGAGCGACTTTTTCTTGAGATGTTTCTGAAAAGCGAGTCCCTGTTGTTCCGCACCTTTTTGCGAAGCATTGGCTGCCAAAGTACGTCCCGAGTCACTCCAGGGAGCAAAAGACCCACCACTCTGACTGATGGCAGCCCTGAAGAGCCCTTTTGCCAACGGGGAGGCACAGAGAATGCTGCAGCTGATGGCCCCTGCACTCTCGCCGAAGATGGTCACTTTCGAAGGATCCCCTCCAAAACTCGCGATGTTGCGCTGTACCCATTTGAGCGCATAGATCTGATCCAACAAGCCATAATTGCCAGAATGTCCGTTCTTGGATTCTTTTGTCAGTTCGGGATGAGCCATAAATCCTAAAGCCCCTGTACGGTATTCCACGCTGACGACGACCACGCCACGCATAGCAAGGTGTTTCCATAGATCACCCCCATAATGTTCTGTCTGAAAACCACCGCCATGAATCCACACCATCACCGGCAATCGGTCATTGATGGAAGTGGCAGGAGTAGCGATACCGAGATACAGGCAGTCCTCACTCATTTTCGGATTTGAGCCATCCCTTCGAGATGGTTGAGGTGGCCAAGGTCCGAAATCTTCAGCTTTGAGAACGCCCTCCCAAGGTTGAGCCGGTTGCGGCTCTCTCCAACGCAGATTTCCTACAGGAGGAGCTGCATAAGGAATTGCCTTATATACAGCCAACGTTCCATCGAGAATTCCTTCCACATCTCCAGTTTCCACATGTGTTTTCAAGATAGGCTGAGCCGTCATATTCATCGATGCCATCGTCAGGCAACAGATGAACAACATTGTTATACTGTTCTTCATCATGATCAAAAAAATAAAAAAAATTACTTAACAAAGAGTTTATATTTCGACCGCTAAAGTAGGAAAAAAAACTGAAACATCCAAATGTAATTGTGGGATAGGCATACCGCATAGACAGATATACTATATGGACCAAAGAAATATCAATTATTTTTTCATTTTTTTCTACGATAGTAAGAAAATATTCTCATTTTTTATGTATATTTGCTCAGTGATGTGCGAGCACCTTATTCTAAGCCATATCCAATAGACAACACCCCTTATCCTCATCAAGAGAAGTATCCATACCATAACACTATTAATTTATATGAAAAAGTTATTTTTGATGTTGGTAGTACTTTTATCAACTACCACGTTTTTCTATTCCTGCAAAGATTCTTCCAGCACGGAAGAAAAAGTGAACGATTTCCGCATCAAGCGTGGCACCAACCTGAGCCATTGGCTGTCACAATCTGAAGAACGTGACGAAGCCCGTCGCCAGCACATCCAAGAAGACGATTTTGAACGTCTGGAGCAGTTGGGTTTCGACTTTGTGCGTATTCCTATCGACGAGGTTCAATTCTGGGATGAGGAAGGCAACAAACTTCCAGAGGCCTGGGATTTGCTGACCAATGCCCTCAACCTTGCTGAAAAGCATCATCTGCGCTCTATTGTCGACCTGCACATCATCCGTTCCCACTATTTCAACGCCGTGAATGAAGGCGGTGCAGACGCCAATACTCTGTTCACGTCAGACAAAGCCCAGCAAGATCTTATCAACATGTGGTATCAGTTGTCGGATGTGCTAAAAGGATACAGCAACGACTCCGTGGCCTATGAATTCATGAATGAGCCAGTGGCCGAAGACCATGAGCAGTGGAACCAGTTGATCGCCAAGGTACACAAAGCCCTTCGTGAGCGTGAGCCCCAGCGCACCTTGGTCATCGGCTCCAACCTCTGGCAGAGCTATGAGACGATTAAATATCTGAAAGTACCAGAGGGCGACAAGAACATCATCCTCTCCTTCCACTACTATAACCCCATGATTCTGACCCATTATGGAGCTTGGTGGACCCCACTCGGCAAATATACCGGAAAGGTGAACTACCCAGGTGTACTTATATCCAAAGAAGACTATGAAGCCGCCCCCGACTCATTGAAGCCAAGTTTGGAGCCTTTCACCACGCAAGTGTGGGACATCAACAAGATTCGTGAAGACTTCAAAGATGCGATTGCCGCTTCCAAGAAATACGGTCTTCAACTCTTCTGTGGAGAATGGGGAGTCTATGAACCTGTAGACCGCGAATTAGCCTACAAATGGACCAAAGACATGCTGAGCGTGTTTGATGAGTTTGATATCGCCTGGACGACCTGGTGTTATGACGCCGACTTCGGTTTCTGGGATCAGAAAAAACACGATTACAAGGACAAAGGACTTGTCGACATTTTGACCTCAGGAAAGAAGTTGGAAGCCAAATAAGGCCCATCATATCATTGGATATAATTTTTGGGGAAGCGACGACCGTCACTTCCCCAAATCATTTGTTATCCGCCTCGTTACCTGATTACTTTTTTACCTTTGTAGATATATATACCTTTTGGAAGATTGGAAGCCATGGACACATCATCAGCCCGTTTTATTCCTTGCAAATCATAGATACCAGAATTCAAAGGATGACCATGCTCGATGATACCCTCCACCGCTGATGTAATGGCCTCCGCCTTTATGCCAATTTCCGCAGCAGAAGTCCATTTGTTTCCATTGATTTCAGATAGTGCGACGAATTTGAAATACCTGCCTTCAGTGGGTTGACTCAACTGAGCCACCTGCATGCTGGTCGTATTGATGAAATTCCCTTTTGCCACGGGAGATCCCCATTCCTTTCCGTCAACACTCAGATAAATCTCATAGGCTTTCACCATGCCGTTTTGATTGCCATCATTTCTGGCATTATAGGTGAACGCCGTCACCCGATAGGTATTAGACATATCGACCACCAGCGTATGCGGGCAAGCCGGTTCTGTTCCCCAATATTCAGTATGCCAGAAGGTGGAAAGGTTGTTGTCGAATGCCAGCCGCGCCTCATTACCACTATGCTGACTGTCGGCACTCACTAGTTTCCATACACCCTTATTGATAAACAGGTCGAAATCATAACTCATCATCGGACTATCCATCATCCCCTTTGCCGAAGAATAAGCCTTGATATGACAAGCGTCGTTGTGAAGCAAAGTAGACTTATATTCCACGAACTCCCCTCCATCGAGGCTATAATAAATGGTTGCACCAGCGGTAGGCGTTGACATTTTGATTCTTCCCGTGCTGGTTCGCTCACAGGTCACAGGTTGGCAGACAGGCATCTCCACCCTTGCCATCTGTGCAGGCTTGCTTGCCGGCGTCAGCGGCATGATCATGAATCTGAAAGGCGTATTCGCCGCCTTCAGCTCATATTTGTCCATCACATCAGGTCCGCAACTGGCATTGCCCAATCCACGTGTGACAGCATCGAGAGAGACGACTGTGTTCTTACAAGGCACGAATTGATAACTATGCTTGCTTCTATTGCTACGATTGGTGTAATTGTCCTCCGGTCGGAAATGAACAGCAGAAGCCGCCATCTGGTCGGGCGCCACGAAAAGAAGACCATTTCCCTCAGTATCCGCGAGCGCCATCCATCGCACCTCCTGTTTGGTACCATGCTCCTGCGGCAGGATATAATCCTCATATTGTTGTTCGACTGTACTATTATAGATGCCAGGCAAACAAGCCTCCTTTCTGTCACGATAGCTATCCCACGGACCACGTCCAAACCATGAGAGCTGTTCCATTGTAGACGGCATCTCCAGTCTGAATCCCATTTTGGGCAAGATAGCCCCTGTGAGCGCAGGTTGGATAAAAGCATTCGTCATGACAGTACCATCAGCACAGACGACAAATGACAGGCTCACATTAAATGCCGTTCCATTCTTACCCGTATGAACACTATTCATAGTGACAGTCACCGTTTTTCCATCATCGCTTTTGGTATATTCCGAAGAGATCGCCTTCACGGTCAATTTTCTCAGTCCCATATTATCCCAAGAATCCGTTTTTCTGCCATCATTGTCTGTAGGCAATCTGAAGACATTGAGCAACAACGGTTTACTCATCATCTCCACACCATTCGACTGATAATTGCTCAACGTGCCGTAAGTCTTGCTGAACACAGCCTTGAACGCCGCATTTCCCACGGTGATGGCATTTGCCGCGTCCTCGACATCCAATCCCTCTGCCACATTCATCTGTGTGAGATCATACATGGGTTTTTGAGCCGTTTTCAGAGGCAGCTTCTCTTCAGCCACCACATATCCAGCCTCGGCCCAAGGCGTGTTTTCCTTTTGGACAGCCGAGAAAGCCACAAAAGCCTCTTTAGTCCCCTCCACCGTATTGAGTGCGGAAGTATCAATGGTGATCAATATGCTATCACCAGGAGCGACCACTTGGGAGATCTCTCCCGAAGACAGTTGAACGCCCTCTTCATCCACCAAAGAATAACGTATATCATAATGTGAACTAGGAAGGAAAGCCATCTTATTCTTTACCCTGAATTGAGAGGGTTGGTTTTTCACGGCTTTGAATTCTATTGGCTGATAGATTTTCTTTGTATTATAGGATTTTGCGGTGAGACTCCAATCAGGATGAACAAGACCATTGATACAGAAATTGCCATCATTCGGCACATCACCGAAATCTCCACCATACGCCCAATACTCTTTTCCAGAAGAGCTTTTAGTCAGCAAGCCCTGATCCTTGAAATCCCATATAAACTCTCCCGTGAGACAAGGATATTTTTCATAGAGGTCGAACATGTCTCTTACATTGCCCATCGCGTTGCCCATCGAATGGCTGTTCTCGCATTGAATATGAGGTTTTTGGCCACTCTGGCCCTGTCT
>CADCQC010000436.1 GCA_902803455.1 uncultured Prevotellaceae bacterium | reverse complement strand
TCTCAAGGATCTCCGCATGGCGGCAGAGGGTCTTCGTGGGTATGCATCCGCAGTTGAGGCAGGTGCCGCCCACTTCTCCCTGTTCGATGATGGTCACGGCAAGGCCTGCTTCCGCGGCGTATGCAGCGGCCCTGTATCCGCCAGGACCGCTGCCGATGATGATAAGGTCGGTTGTTGTCATAAATGGCAAGAGGGGTTACTGCTGTTGCATCTGTTTGTAAGTCAGTACCGGATGCTTGGCCGCCAACACATCATCCACACGTCCGATGGGGGTGTTGTGGGGGGCGGTCTTCACCTGATCGGGGTCGGTGGCTGCTTCTTCTGCGATGCGGCGCATCACCTCGATAAAACCATTGATGGTGTCGAGACTCTCACTCTCGGTGGGTTCGATCATCAAGGACTCATGGAAGAGCAACGGGAAGTAGATGGTCGGTGCATGGTAGCCATAGTCGAGGAGACGCTTGGCCACATCCATCGTCGTCACACCGGTGGTCTTGTCTTTCAGACCGTCAAACACAAACTCGTGCTTGCACAGTCCCTCGATGGGCAGCAAGTAGAGGTCTTTGAGGGATTCCTTGATGTAGTTGGCGTTGAGCGTGGCAAGCGGTCCCACCATGCGGATGTGCTCACGACCCAGACTGAGAATGTAGGTGTAGGCACGCACGATGACTGCGAAATTGCCAAGATACTTGCCCACGCTAAGGGCGTCGCTGTCGGTGGTAATGTCGTATTGCTGACCGTCGAAAGTGACGCGGGGCGAGGGGAGCAGGTGCTCCAAACCCTTGCGCACACCCACAGGGCCACTGCCGGGACCACCACCGCCATGGGGCGTGGAGAACGTCTTGTGAAGGTTGATGTGCATCACGTCAAATCCCATGTCGCCAGGACGGCAAGCGCCGAGCAATGGATTCAGATTGGCTCCGTCATAATACATCAGTCCTCCGCAGTCGTGCACCAGTCGGGCGATCTCAGGGATCTCACGCTCAAACATTCCGAGTGTGTTGGGGTTGGTCATCATCATGGCGGCTACGGTGTCGTCGAGCAGACCGCGAAGATCATCGACATCCACACTGCCGTCGGCATGACTTTTCACCTCCACCACCTCAAGTCCACAGACAGCTGCTGAGGCGGGGTTGGTGCCATGGGCCGTGTCGGGAACGATGACTTTCATGCGCTGATGGTCGCCGCGACGCTCATGATAGGAGCGGATGATCATCAGACCGGTCAACTCTCCATGAGCACCGGCAAAGGGATTGAGGGTGAATTCTGACAGACCGGTGATGGCCGAAAGAGCTTGCTGCAAACGGCTATACACCTCAAGGGCACCCTGGCAGGTGGAAGCAGGCTGGAGCGGATGAAGTCCGGAAAAGCCCGGATGCATGGCTGTCTCTTCATTGATCACAGGATTGTATTTCATCGTGCAACTGCCTAAGGGATAGAATCCGTTGTCGACCCCAAAATTGTTGGCACTGTGGTTGGTGTAGTGACGCACGACAGTCATCTCGTCGCATTCAGGCAAGGAGGCATCGGTCTCACGCCGTAGGGATGATGGCAAAGTATAGTCGCCAAATGGGTTGGCAGGGAGTGAATAGCCTTTGCGGCCAGGGCGTGACAACTCAAAAATCAGATGGCCATATAACTTGTTGTTCATGATAGTTCCTCCTTGATGATTGCTACATATTGGTCGATTTCTTCACGGGTACGCTTCTCTGTCACGGCAATCATGAGGGTGTGGTCGCCCAGACGCACACCACCAAGAATACCATGGGCGGAAAGTCGCTCAAGAAGGGCATCTAAATCGCCATCGTAATCCACGCAGAACTCATTGAAGAACGGTCTGTCGTAGGTGAGGCGGAACTGTCTGGTGCCGATCAACTGCTCGGCCAGGTAATGAGCACCCGCATAGGATTGCAAGGCGGCTTCTTTCACCCCTTCCTTACCCATCACGGAACAGTAGATGGTTGCCCATAAAGCCATCAGACTCTGGTTGGAACAGATGTTGGAGGTGGCTTTCTGGCGACGGATATGTTGCTCACGTGCTTGCAGGGTGAGGACGAAAACCCGTTGACCACGGTTGTCACGGGTCATGCCTACGATGCGGCCGGGCATCTTGCGCATGAGCTTCTCCCGGCAACACATATATCCCACATATGGACCGCCATACGACATCGGTATGCCGAGCGACTGGCCGTCGCCCACAGCGATGTCGGCTCCCCATTCGCCAGGTGTCTTCAATACTGCGAGGTCGAGCGCCACACTGTTGATGATCAGCAGACCTTTCTGGGCATGGACAGCATCGGCATATCCGGTGAAGTCTTCGATCACACCAAAATAGTTGGGCTGCTGAACCACAACACCTGCCACACCGCCTTGAGCGAGCAATCGCTCCATGTCAGACTTGTTGGTGGCGCCGTCGACGGTGCCTATCAGTTCAATGTCGATACCTTGAAAACGGGCATAGGTGCGGATGACCTGCAGCACTTTGGGGTCGATGGCTGATGAGACGAGCACACGATGGGCTTTCTTTGCGCTTGACTTGGCCATCAATACGGCTTCTGCGGTGGCGGTACTGCCGTCATACATCGAAGCGTTGGAGATGTCCATGCCTGTGAGTTCGGTCATCATACTTTGGTATTCAAAGATATAATGCAGCGTTCCTTGGGAGATCTCTGCCTGGTAAGGGGTATAGCTGGTGAGAAACTCGGAGCGCTCCACGATGCTGGGCACGATGGCAGGGGTATAATGATCGTAGACACCAGCACCCGCAAAGACGGTCATCAGACGGTTCTTGCTGCACAGGTTGTCAAACAACTGGCGGATTTCCAACTCACTTTTGGCAGAAGGCAGGTCGTAGTCACCTTTCCATCTGATGCTCTCTGGCACTTCTGCGTAGAGGTCATCAAGGGAATCCACGCCCACTTTGCGCAGCATGGTGTCGATGTCCTCCTGCGTGTGAGGAAAATATTTATACATGAATAGGACTTTTTTATGATGGTAAAGACAATTTTCTAATGCTCCTCACAGTGTGCCTTGTAGTCAGCGGCGTTGAAGAGGCTGTCCAACTCTGACTTGTCTGACAGTTCTACCTTGATGATCCAGTTCTCATAAGGGTCTGTATTCAGCAGCTCGGGATTATCGGATAATTGCTCGTTCACCTCCACGACTGTTCCGCTCACGGGGGAAATCAGGTCGCTGGCTGCCTTTACGCTCTCTACGGCACCAAATTCCTCGCCTGCTTCCACTTCGTCGTCCACCTCAGGCATGTCGACATACACCACGTTGCCAAGGGCATCCTGTGCATAATCGGTGATACCTACATAACCGTATTCGCCATCTACGCGAACATACTCGTGAGACTCTGAGTAGTAGAGTCCTTCAATGATTTTTGCCATGATAAGATTTTTTTATGGATGATTATTATGAATGATTGTTGTCTTATTTCTCACAACGTTTGTTGTCTTATTTCTTGTAATGTTTGTCGTAGAACTTCTTCTTGACCACCACACCAGGAAACGTCTTCTTGCGGATCTGTATCTCTAAGGGGGTTCCCAGTTTGGCGTACGGAGTCTCCACCAGTGCCATGCACACACTCTTGCCGGTGGAAATGGAATTGTAGCCAGTGGTCACCTCGCCTACAGGTTTTCCCTCATACAGTACGGGGTAGCCATGGCGGGGGATGGCACGGCCTTCCAGCTCGATGCCGATCACGCGACGTGCCACACCTTCTGTCTTCTGACGGATCAGCGCATCGCGGCCGATAAAGGAGGGCTTGTCGAGTTTGCAGAACATACTCAGACCGGCCATCACTGGTGATATCTCTTCCGACAACTCGTCACCATAAAGGGGAAGGCCAACCTCAAAACGGAGCGTGTCGCGGCAACCAAGACCACAGGGCTTGCAGCGGCCACTGGCCATCAGTTTGTCCCATTGCTGGCGGATATACTCGTGTGAGCCATAGATCTCAAAACCATCCTCACCGGTGTAGCCTGTACGGCTGATGATGATGGTCTCGCCATCTGTATCAATCGTTTTGCAGGTGTAAAATGTCAGTTCTCCACATTTCAGTCCAAGCACTTCTTCCACCACGGCTTCTGACTCGGGACCTTGCACAGCCACCTGGCCATAGTAGTCGGAACAGTGGTCGAAGTCTACATCGAAACCTTCAAGATGCTGGCGCATCCAAGCCACATCCTTGTCGATGTTGGCTGCATTGATGACGAGGAAAAAGTCATTCTCACCCATGCGGTAAACCAGCAGGTCGTCCACAGTCCCGCCATTCTCATAGCACATCATGCCGTAGAAAATCTTACCGTCGGGTGCACCGGTGATGTCATTGGTGAAGATGTGGTTGACATAACGTTCGGCATCTGGTCCTTTCACCCTGACTTCTCCCATGTGGGACACATCGAAAACACCACAGTGCTGTCTCACGGCGTTGTGCTCGTCGATAATGGAGGTGTATTGGATAGGCATGTCAAAACCTCCGAAAGGAGAGATGAGTGCACCGAGTGCTACATGTTTGTCATACAGACAGGTTCTTTTATTTTCCATTTTATTCGTTGTTGATGATGATACTGATCAGTTGGTCCTTGTTCAGATGGAGAATGGTTTTGTCAAGATGGGCAGGCAAGGCCTGGTCGAGGGATGCCCGGTCCAGATGACAGCCACGCAAGTGGGAGAGAATGCCCTCCTCCAGATCTCCTATGAGAAAAAAGTCGCCTAAGATATTGGCATCTTTGATGATGCCGTTTTTCATGCGGAGACGCACCTCAAAATGTCCGACACCGCTGATGTGACCTTGGCGTAGAAGAGAGTAACTGGGGTTGTTGCCGAAAATGAACTCGTCACTGAGATAATTTTGTTGGATCTGTTCGATGACAGGGATCGCATCTTCAGAGAGGGTCATCTCCTTGTCGCATATTGTCTGGCGGATATGCCGCATCAGACCGTCAATTCCCAGTGTGATATGATCTTTTAGCAGGGTGATGTGCTGACGTACGCTGTCCACTCCCTTGGTGGCCAGTTTCTCGGTGCTTGGGGTGAGACTGCCCGTCATGTGCTCCATATTGGTGTCATAGAGCAGGGTTCCGTGAACGATGCTGCGGCCGGGAAGATGATAGAATGCGTTGCCCGATACCTTTCGCCCGTCGATAAGGATGTCGTTGCGCCCGCTGCTGCTGGCTTCGATACCCAGACGGCAGAGCATCAGGGCCACCAGGTTGATATATCGGTTGAAGGTGAAATTCACATGCTCATCTTTGGTGATATAGGAGAGCATGATGTTGCCCATATCGGCATAGACACATCCGCCACCACTCTTGCGACGGTAGGTCTGGATATGATGGGCACGGCAGTAGGCCAGATTCACCTCATTCTCGATGAGTTGGTTGCGGCCGAAGATGACCGTAGGACTTACCTGCCACATGAAGAAACAGTCGTCCTCATCCAAATGCTTGGCCACATATTCTTCCATGGCCAAGTAAAAGGGAAGCGTGCGCTGTCGCTCGTCGGGCAAGGTGATGTAGGTCATAGTATCTCGTGATAGCGTTTTGCAAATATAACAAAATAATATGGTCCGACCTTGTTTTTTTCGGTGTTTTTTCGAGGCCTATGACAAAAAAAAGAGGGCTGTTTCAATTTGTTTCTGAAACAGTCCCCTTTATGTTATTCTTTAAGTAGAAAGGCCTTGAAATCTTCAAATTTCCGAGTCATTTCTACGCTGTTTTTCTTGTCTTTCATAAATTCGGCAAGCCGTGTGGGAATGGCGATGTCGGTACCGAGAATTTCATCCACTTTCTCCTTGAATTTTGCAGGATGGGCGGTCTCGCAGAAGACGCCTTCCTCACCAGGGCGCAGCGATTCCTGTAGGGCACGGTAGCCACAGGCACCGTGAGGATCGAGCACATAACCGGTCGACTCGTAACACTCGCGCATGGTGGCACGGATATCATCGTCGCTGTAGGTGGCACCACTGATGTAAGATGTGATGCGCTCGTGGGAACCGCCGTACAGATCGTAGACACGGGCAAAGTTGCTGGGGTCTCCCACATCCATAGCGTTGGCCAGCGTCTGACGGCTGGGCTTGGGATGATACTCACCCGTCTGGAGATACTGGTAGAAAATGTCATTGGCGTTGTTGGCGGCAATAAAACGGCGGATGGGCAATCCCATCTCATAACCGAAAAGACCTGATGTGATGTTGCCGAAATTACCGCTCGGCACACACATCACCATGTTGCTGCCAAGACCGAGGGCTTTCATCCTGGCATAGGCATTGAAATAATAGAATGCCTGGGGAAGAAAACGGGCCACATTGATGGAGTTGGCACTGGTCAGACGCATGTGGGCATTGAGCTGGTCATCAAGAAAGGCTTGCTTCACCAGCGCCTGACAGTCGTCAAACACGCCGTCGACCTCAATGGCCGTGATATTGCGGCCAAGGGTGGTGAACTGGCATTCCTGAATAGGACTGACTTTCCCTTTGGGGTATAGCACATAGACGTGAATGCCGTCGACACCCAGAAAACCGTTGGCAACGGCTGATCCTGTGTCACCACTCGTCGCCACAAGAACGTTCACACGATCGGATCCTTCGCGGCGGATGAAGTATTGCAGCAGACGCGCCATGAACCGCGCACCCACATCCTTGAAGGCCAGCGTGGGACCATGAAAAAGTTCGAGTGCATAGATATGGTCGGTTACTTTCACTACCGGACAGTCAAACGACAAGGTGTCGAAGACTATATGACGCAGGTCTTCGGAGGGGATGTCCTCGCCAAAAAAAGCGTCTGCCACGGTAAAGGCAATCTCTTGGAAGGAGAGTGTGTCTATCAGGTCGTAAAACGATGCGGGCAGTTGCTTGATGCGTTCGGGCATATAGAGTCCGCGGTCGCCGGCAAGTCCTTTCACTACGGCTTCCTGCAGTGTGGCCATGGGTGCCTGATGGTTGGTACTGTAGTATCTCATTTTAATCGGTAATTTATTGTTTGGAGGGTATGGTCGTGCGCATCAGCGTCTGCATGAACTCTTCAAGACGAAGCAATCCGTAACTGCCGCGTACGCAACTGATTTCATCGTAGGTCTGCACCTCATCAGCAGTGATGCCTGGATGCCAGATAAGGAAAGGCACGGGCTCATTGATGTGGGTGCGTATCTCTACAGGTGTGGGATGGTCAGGGAGGATGGCGATACATACGGGCTCATCCCAGTTCTTCACTTCATTGTAGATCGGCTCCACAATGCGGTGATCAAGGTATTCAATGGTGCGAATCTTTAAATCCAGGTTGCCGTCGTGGCCAGCTTCGTCGCTGGCCTCAAGATGGAGGAAGACGAAATCGTCGTGACGCAATGCTTCGATGGCTGCTGCGGCTTTCCCCTCATAGTTGGTGTCGTAGAGACCTGTGGCTCCTTCCACCTCAATGATTTTCAGTCCTGCGTAATGGCCAATACCCTTGATGAGATCTACGGCGGAGATAACACTGCCCGAACGTATCTCGGGATATTGTTCACCAAGGGTCTTCATCGACGGACGGTAGCCCGGGCTCCACGGCCAGATGGAATTGGCTTCGTCGAGACCGGCAGCGCGGCGGGCTTGGTTGATGGGATGCTCGGAGAGCAATGCCTGGGAGCGAAGGATCAGGTCGTTGAGCAGGTCGGCTGTCTCTTGAGGGGTCATGCGTCCTTCTTTCTCGCCGTCGGTGTCTTCGCCTGCCTTCACCAGAAGGGGGCGCCATGGCTCATCGGGATGGTCATGGGGCGGGGAACATACGATGTGCTTGTTGCCGCCTTTGATCACGAGCAGATGACGATATTGGATGCCGGTGATCAGTCTGACACGGTCGTTGCCCAGATGCTTGTCAAGATATTCGATAAGTTGACGGGCATCAGCTGTGGACAGATGACCGCCGTGGTGGTTCTTGATCTTGCCGTCACTCAGACAAATGATGTTGCAGCGGATGGCCATGTCGTCGGGTGACATCTCATAGCCGATAGAGGCGGCTTCCAGTGGTCCGCGACCCTCATAAACCTGATAGAGGTCATAACCCATGATGGCGGTGTTGGCAACCTCAGAACCGGGAGGGAATCCCTCGGGAACTGTGATCAGTCGGCCCGTGCGGCCTTTGCGGGCAAGCATGTCCATGTAAGGGGTGTCGGCGCATTGCAGAGGTGTCTGACCTCCAATACGGTCAACAGCATGGTCGGCCATGCCGTCACCGAGAATGATGATTCGTTTCATGATTCTTTATATGTTGGCGATGCTCATGATGTTGGCGAAGACGCCGGCGGCTGTCACGCTGGCACCGGCACCGTAACCTTGGATGAGCATGGGAAACTCACGGTAACGCTCGGTGGTGAGCATCACGATGTTGTTGCTGCCTTGCAAATTATAGAATGGATGGCCCTGGGGCACCTCGCGTAATGACACACTGGCCTTGCCATGGTCCATCGTGGCGACAAAGCGCCAGCGCTTGCCCTCCTGCTCTAATTGTTGGCGGCGCTTCTCAAAATCTGCGTCGAGTTCAGGCAGGCGACGCCAGAAATCATCCACACTGCCTGTGAAATAATCGTCAGGAATGAACAGATTTTTCTCGACATCACTTTGCTCCACCTGATAGCCTGCCTCACGGGTGAGAATCACCAGTTTGCGAATCACATCGGTACCGCTGAGGTCCATACGTGGATCGGGCTCGCTGTAGCCTTGTTCCTTGGCTCGTCTTACGGTCTCAGAGAAAGGTACATCAGAGGAAATCTCATTGAAGATGAAATTGAGCGTGCCGCTGAGAATGGCTTCGATCTTGAGAATCTTGTCACCGGAATTGCACAGGTCGTTGATGGTTCCGATAATGGGAAGACCTGCTCCCACATTGGTCTCAAAACGGAATTTCACACCGCGCTGCAAGGCGGTGAGTTTCAGACGACGGTAATTGTCATAGTCAGAGGAGGCTGCAATTTTGTTGGCAGCGATCACACTGATGTTATGCTCCAGGAACGACTGGTAAAGGTTGGCTACCTCTACACTGGCGGTGCAGTCGACAAAGACACTGTTGAAAATGTTCATGCCGATCACTTCGTCATGCAGACGCTGGTTGTTGCTGGGTGCTGAGGCATCAAGCAAAGACCTGTAGTTGTCGAGGTCTATGCCATCGCGTGAGAATATGGCTTTCGAGGAACTGGCGATACCTACCACGTTGAGTTTCAGCCTACTCTGTTCCTTCAACATGTCATATTGCGAACGGATCTGCTCGATCAGTTTGCTGCCGACAGTTCCTGTGCCACAGATAAACAGAATGAGCACTTTGTATTCTGAAAGGAAGAAAGAGTCGTGGAGCACGTTGAGCGACTTGCGCAGGAAACGACCGTCGACGACAAGTGAGATGTTGGTCTCTGAAGCACCTTGAGCACAGGCAATCACGCTGATACCGCTGCGGCCAAGGGTGCCGAACAGTTTGCCAGCGATGCCGGGGGTGTGCTTCATGTTCTCGCCAACGATGGCGATGGTGGCCAGACCACTCTCAGCATGCATCGGAAACATGGCTCCTGTCTCTATCTCCTTGGCGAACTCTTCGTTCAGCACGTCGACAGCCGACGACGCGTCAGCATCACGCACACCAATGGAGGTGGAGTTTTCTGAAGAGGCCTGAGAGACCATGAACACGGAGATGCCATTCTCGGCAAGCACGGAGAAGATGCGGCGGTTGACACCGATGACACCGACCATCGACAGACCTGTGACGGTGATGAGTGTCGTACCGCTGATGCTGGAGATACCCTTGATGGGTTTGCGGTCATTCTCGATTTTCTCCTTAATAATCGTACCGCGGCCTGTGGGGTTGAAGGTGTTTTTTACCACGATGGGGATGTTCTTCACGCACACAGGATAGATGGTCGGGGGATAGATCACTTTCGCACCGAAGTTGCAAAGTTCCATCGCCTCGACATAACTCAATTCGTTGATGGTATAGGCGGTCTTGATCACCTTAGGATCAGCGGTCATGAAACCATCCACGTCGGTCCATATCTCAAGCCTTTCCGCATCGAGGGCGGCGGCGATGATAGAGGCTGTGTAATCACTGCCACCGCGTCCGAGATTGGTCACCTCTCCAGTGTCGCGGTCGCGGCTGATGAATCCTGGTACTAACGATACTTTGGGAAGAATGGCGAATTTCTCACGAACCAACTGATTGGTCAGTTCGCTGTCGAGCACATGCTTGCCTCCTTTGCGATAGGTCTTGATGAAATCGCGGGAGTCATACCAACGGGCGCCTTTAATGAGCGTTGCCACAATGTTGCTGCTGAGACGTTCACCATAACAGACAATCGCATCGAGTGTCTTCTCGCTCAGGTCATGGATGAGATATACGCCAAAAAAAATACTCTTCAACTGCTCGAAAAGGGAATCGATAGTGAAGAATAATTGCTCGCGTTTGCGGGTATCAGTGATGATCGCGTCGATCATCTGATAGTGGCGGTCCACCATGGCTTGAAACGAATCCTTATAATGCTCGTCACCTTTCAACGCCAGTTGGGAGGTGGCGATCAACTGGTCGGTGATGCCGCCAAGAGCACTGACAACGACAACTACGGGTTGCTTGCGGGACTCTGTTTCTACAATACGTTTAAGACCTAAAATACTGTTTACGGAACCAACGGATGTTCCGCCGAATTTTAATACTTTCATGAGTGGTTGATGCATTTGGTACCCCATAACAAAAGGGGACTTGTCCATAATTCGGCGCAAAATTACGAATAAACAACGAAACTGACGAATGTTTAAGCTAATTTATTTTTTGCCGGATGGTTGATATCTCATAACAAATGATTACTTTTGCAGCGCTTAAATCATTTTCTATTCCACTATATGACAGAAGGATATCTCATCAAAGACTACCATGGACCGGTAAAAAGATATGTACAGACCATGGATTTAAAAGACGAACCTGCACTGATAGCACGCTATCGGAGAGCACATAGCAAGGAAGAGGCGTGGCAGGAAATACTCGATGGTATACGGCAAGTGGGTATACTGGAGATGGAGGTGTATATCATCGGGTGCCGACTGGTGATGATTGTCGAGGCACCTATCGATTTCGAGTGGGAAAATGCCATGACACGCTTGGCCAAATTACCCCGGCAGGAGGAGTGGGAGACGTTTGTGGCGCAGTTCCAGCGATGTGACCCTTCTGCCACCAGTGATGAGAAATGGCAGATGATGGAAAGAATTTTCCACCTTTATGACTAAACATCTCAAAAAGACGGCTCATACATACAACTTTACGCTGAAAGATTAAGGAAATTGACTGTTTCAAAGAGGTTTTTTACACGATTATTTTGTTGTGTCAAAAAAAAAATGTTACTTTGCAATATATTTGTAATAAGTATGTCAAAATAAGGATGTTTTTTCTTTGACCATTTTTATGAAAGAGATTCATTCACAATTTAATAATACTATCATTATGAAAAAATTTCTATTTGCTATTGTAGCACTTTTCTGCGCTGCACCTACATTTGCTCAGTTTAATAGTGGAGGATTCTCGCTCGATGAGGAGAACCTGTATTGGGGTGTACGACTTGGTTTTACAAGAGGTGGTATTGGCGGTGATATCGAGTCTGACAAAGGCAGGACTGGTATGACACTCGGTGGTGTCGTAGGTCTGCGTGTCACAGAATCAACCCCACTGTTCCTCGAGAGTGGTCTGTATTATACAGAGCGTGGTGGTAAGGATCTGAAACTAGCAGGTGTCCAAAGCGATGCTAAAGGACATCTCAACTATCTGGAAATCCCCTTGCTGATTAAATATGGTTTCATGCCAAAAGATGAAATCGCCATCTTGCCTTTCATTGGACCTTATCTCGCTTTAGGTGTTTCCGGTAACTACCAAACCCTCAGACATCCTGAGATGGGATTCAAACTGGGATGTGGTGTAGAGTGGAATTATCTCTATGTGGAACTGGCCTATCATCTGGGTGCTACCAATATTGCTGACTTTGAAGTGGCAGGAAAAGACTTCACTTCACACGGACATGCTTTAGGTATCAATATAGGTATCAATTTCTAATTGTAAAATACAGGAGGTGGCCTACTTTGTCACCTGCTATCTCATGAATAGCCCTGGCTTCTTTTGCAAGTCAGGGCTTTGAAGTCATCAAAGGTTGACTGATGACAAGCATTTGAACGATAACAAAAACAACTCAATGGTCAGAGAACTTCAACTGCGCGTAAGCCCAAATGTGGCTGCCTCACAAGAGATGCTGGCACAATTTCTGGAAAAAGAACATGGTATTGATGCGTCATCGGTAAACCATATCCGTATCCTGAGAAGGAGCATTGACGCACGGCAACGCACTGTTTTTGTCAACTTGTTGGTGAGAGTATATATCAATGAGCCACCAACAGAGGACCTTTTCGTACCCATCACATATCAGGATGTGTCGGAAAAACCATGTGTCATTGTCGTAGGGGAAGGACCTGGAGGGCTTTTTGCAGCCTTGAGGCTCATCGAACTGGGGTTGCGACCCGTTGTCTTGGAACGGGGTAAGAATGTCAGCGAACGGAAGAGAGACCTGGCGGCCATCACACGTCAGCAGACTGTCGATCCAGAGAGTAACTATTGTTTTGGTGAGGGTGGGGCAGGTGCCTATTCCGATGGAAAACTCTATACACGTTCCAAAAAACGAGGGAATGTGGAAAAAATCCTACGCGTGTTCTGTCAGCATGGGGCTTCTGCCAATATCTTGGCTGATGCTCATCCGCATATCGGAACCGACAAATTACCCAAGGTGATCGCCAATATGCGTGACACCATCCTACGGTGTGGGGGTGAGGTGCATCATCAGACAAAAATGACAGGACTGGTAGTGCATGAAGATCAGGTGGTGGGCGTCGAGGCCATCAAACTTACAGAAGGAAATACATGTGTGTTTCATGGGCCGGTCATACTGGCAACAGGTCATTCAGCAAGAGATGTCTACAATTATCTGCAAGCGTCGCATATTGAGATAGAACCGAAAGGACTGGCTGTAGGGGTGAGGTTGGAGCATCCGGCCCATCTCATCGACCAGATACAATATCATAGCCGGGAGGGACGGGGAAAATATTTGCCCGCAGCAGAATATAGTATGGTGACGCAGGTGGATGGGCGTGGCGTCTATTCTTTCTGCATGTGTCCGGGCGGTTTTGTAATTCCAGCCGCTACTGGTCCGGAACAAATTGTGGTCAACGGTATGAGCCCAAGCAACCGTGGTACCAAATGGTCGAATAGTGGCATGGTGGTGGAGATCCGGACTGATGATGTCGAGGGAGAAAGTCCGTTGAAGATGATGCGCTTTCAAGAGGTTTTAGAAAAAAACTGTTGGCGGCAGGGCCAGCAGCAGGTGGCTCCGGCGCAGCGGATGGCTGATTTTGTCGCCGGTAGGAACAGCCGGGATTTGCCACCGACATCGTATGCGCCAGGACTCGTCGGGAGTCCGCTGCATGAGTGGATGCCTGGCAGCATCGCTTCAAGACTTAGAAAGGGTTTCGCATTTTTCGGACAGCATCATCACGGCTTCCTCACCAATGAGGCAGTGCTCATCGCCATCGAGACCCGTACCTCGGCCCCTGTCCGCATCTTGCGCGACAACATCTCCTTGCAGCATATCAGGTTGAAAGGACTGTTCCCCTGTGGCGAGGGGGCAGGCTACGCTGGCGGTATCGTCTCTGCAGGTGTTGATGGTGAGCGGTGCGCAGAGCGGTGCGCAGAGTATCTTGCAGCCATTCATTGATGATCTTCCTGAAAATCCAGACCCTCATTTTTTTGTTTCATTGATTGGGCCCACTTTAAAAAGTCGGTAGAATCAACCACTAATCACTTTTTAAAGTGGGCTCTTAATGATCATGATCAAGGGAATAAGGAAACCCCAGGTCATTGTCCTGGGGTTTTCGCTTGTTGCCCTTTCAGACCACAATAAGAACTGCAAATTGTAAATGCGGGTGGTGAAAAACTTCATTTCGACACACCCACTTTGAGTTCTTAGGGTTACTCTTGCGCTTACAGGTCGCTGTAGCTGCCCGAGAAGGTGGTGACATTCATGTCACCGGTCTGATAACCACGCTTCAACCAGCGCATACGCTGATCGGAAGTACCGTGGGTGAATGACTCGGGTTGTGAGTAACCTTGTGCCTGCTCCTGCAGATAGTTGTCGCCAATGTGCTGGGCGCAGTTGATGGCCTCGCGCATGTCGGAGTCATCAAGCGAACCAAATGCCTCGTCTTCATAGTGAGCCCAGACACCTGAATAATAGTCGGCCAAAAGTTCCAAACGCACACTTATCTGGTTGGCTTGAGCTTGATTCAGACGGCTCATCTGTGAATGAGCCTTGCCCAAGATGCCCAATAGGTTCTCCACATGATGACCCACCTCATGGGCTATCACATAGGCGCGGGCAAAGTCTCCACCTGATTTCAACTGAGTCTCCATCTGTTTGAAGAATGCCAGATCAAGATACAACTTCTGATCGGCTGAGCAATAGAAGGGGCCTACGGCTGAGGTGGCTCCACCACAGTTGGTCTGTACTCGATTCTTGAAAATCACAAGGGTGGGAGGGGTGTACTGGGCGTTGAATTTCTGCTTGAAAACTGCTGTCCACACATCTTCCGTACTGGCCAATATCTGACGGCAGAATTTCACTTGCTCTTCCTCCTCGGGAGAGAAGGTCTGAGGGGTGGCTTCTTCTTCTGTGCCGGTCATGCTGCCCAAACCGCCTGTCGACTGTATCACGTCAAGGGGATTACCACCCATCAATAAGGTGATCAGGCCAACGATGATCAAACTGCCGAT
>CADCQC010000435.1 GCA_902803455.1 uncultured Prevotellaceae bacterium | reverse complement strand
GCGGCATCCACATCACTCTGCCAGTGAGCGCCTACGATCAGACGGCTGTCGCCATACATAAGGCCACGGGCCAGGATGGTGTCGGCACGGTCGGGGTTGATCTCTGAGAGCAACAGGGCAGAACTCCATCCGAGGAGGGTGTGACCAGAAGGATAAGAGCCGTTCTTGCTCAGCGATGGCTCATCGTCAGGTGTCAGCGTATGCTCCTTGAAGCGCATAAACGGGCGCTTACGCATATAATATTTTTTGGGAAGGGTGCAGATACTGTCGCAGGTGGCAGTACCCTCACGCAACACCTTATAGATTTCCGGGGTTTCCTCCTTAGAGATCTTCAGGCCGAAAGGTTCACTGAACTCACGGATAATGCAGTCGAGACCATAGACAGCATCACGCACGGCGATATCAGCGCGCACGGGGTCATTACGCATGGTCTTTCCCCACATATAGCGCATGATGTCGTAGGCGAAGGCCGCTCCGATGGTGTCGGGAGGAGCAGGGCACCACTTGATCATGTCAGGCATCTCGCCGGTGGTGAAATACGCATCAACAGGTGTTTTGTCACTCTGTGCCGAAGCACATACAGTCGCCATCATCATGGCAACGATCATCATTAGTTTTTTCATGTTCATATGCTTAGTTCGTTAATCAGAATTTCACTTGGAGACGGGTTTCGAGGATGCTCACCTCATTGTCGGCAAAACCGCTGCGGTTGGTCACCTTGGTGTAGGATCCACGCACACGCCAGATCATGTATTTATTGGGGTAATAGTTGAAACAGAGCGCCCAGTCGTTGAGATAACCTCCAAAAATGCCTGCGCTCCTGTCGGAAAGCGACGTGTAGTTGTATTGCAGACACAACTCCATATTTCCCGGGTCGGGAGTGGCAAGTCCGCCGTCGGCCATCGTGTAACTGTAGTTGTCGCCCTTGATCAGTCCGCGTAGGGTGACATAAGCGCCACTGCCGGTGAAGTCGTGCATACCGTTGTCGCGGGAGATCCTATTCCAGAAATACTGTCCGATGGCAGCAAAACGGCCTTTAGAAAAGAGCACCTCCGGTGAGAACTTATACATCACCTTGGCATCTGTGACGACCGCCTGCTGGGAGTTGACTTTCGGCACACGTGTGGGCCATCGTGTGGCCAGTGTGAACTGCTTGTGGTTCAATGCCGGGTCGCTGCTGTAACGGGCACCCTCCACGCCACCGCTGATACCTACATGGAGCATATTTCCCCGTTCTACAAAGGGATGATACACCAGGCGTGTCAAAACTCCTACGCCTTCGTCGCCCGTCACATTGGTATTCTGCTTCATGGCGTCAGTCTCCACCACGACACTGGCCGTGGCCAGCACCTTGTCATCTGTATGCTCGAACATCAGACCGATCATACGGTCATTGTTGAACACGGCGTTGCTCTGCGGTTCCTCCATCGTCTCTTTGAAGGATGAACTGGTGCAACTCTGATATCCATACTGATGGATGAAGTAACCGCCACGGATGAAGTGTTTTTTATCAAATTGATACTGCAGCCACACGTCTTTCATGTTCACCTTTCCATAAGCATAGCCCATGTCAATTTTACCTTTCCACTGGCCATAGGTGAAACCGACACCCACACGCATATCGGGAATCCCGACACCACTTTTCAGTTCATCTTCCTGATGTTGCGGATTGATATAAGCTGCATCAAAAAGGATGCGTCCGGATGGTTTGACCGTCAACTTTGGCTCTTCTTGAGCATCAACAGCAGTAGCCACGGCCAGGCCCACCGCCAACATTGCAAAATATTTTTTCATGTCTGTGATATCTGTGGTTTACTAAGTCCACGTCATGTATTATTAGATTATATATAAGTTACTGAACAACAATAAATTGCCAAAGCACTTGTTGTTACTAAGGAGAATCATTCACCATTGTAGTGACTAAAAATCCCATCGATTCTCTAACTCGACAAGGCAAATTTAGCAATTAAATTTTAGAAACAAGGGCGTTTGATGATTTTTTTTGTCATAATCTGTTTTTCAGTGTCTTTTGGGATGACATCATGAAAGAAAAACGACGAAATCATGATATTTTTTTCGCTTTTTGATGATAATTCCGACAATAATGATTACCTTCGCATTAAAAATCATCCCACAGTGATTGACAGACATCACTATATTTACAGATCAAATCATCATCTATTCATTAAAAAAACAGTTTCACTATGAAAATCAAACATCTAAAATTGGCCGCCCTTCTGATGGCAGGCACAGTGCTCACCAGTTCGTGCATCGGTTCCTACAGTCTGTTCAACAAATTTGCCAAGTGGAATGTCAACGCCACCAGCAGCAAGTTCCTCAATGCCGTCATCGGTGTTGTGTTGTTGCCCGTCTATGGCATCTGCTCCATTGCCGACTCCCTGCTGTTCAATTCCATTGAGTTCTGGACAGGCGACAACCCCATCGCCTCCAACATCGGCACCACCCGCCAAGTGATGGGCGAAGATGGCCGTTTCTATGCTGTGAAGACATTGAAAGACGGTTATGAGATCACCGCTCCCACTGGTGAGATTCTGAAATTTGTTTACAACAAGCAAGAGGATTCCTGGTCGAAGATTGAGAATGGCGAGGTGCGTGAAGTGTTCCGCTTCAACCCCAACGGCACCATCCGCTTGACATTGCCTAAAGGCGAGCAGATGGACGTGACGCTCAACGAAGATGGCCTCAACCAGGTGCGCATGGCACTCTGGCAAGGCAACTACTGGGCTATGTATTGATTGCTGAAGTAAGCATTATTTTTTGATGAGGGCCAATAATTTCTTGGCATCCTCATCACCGGCGGCGGCATCCTTCCGCAATTTCTGGAGGATCTCGTCGCCATCTTTTTCATTGCGGACCGCTTTTTTGATCCATGACTTGGCTTTTGCCTCATCTGCGGCCACCCCTTTACCTTTGAGGTAAGCCTTGGCCAGTTGGTATTCCGCATCCGCATTGTCCTGCTTGGCGGCTTTCAACCACCAGGCGAGTGCCTTGCTGCGGTCTTCCTTGCACCCCTCGCCTTCCTTGTAGCATTTCCCCAACTGGTATTGTGCTTTGGCATAATTCTGCGCTGCCGACTTCGAGTACCAGCGGAAGGCCTCCTCGTCATTCTCTTTCACACCCTTACCTTTATCGTAGCATAGTCCCACGCGGTATTGCGCTTTCTTATGGCCCTTTTCGGCAGCCGCCTTCAACTTGACGAAAGCCTTCGCATAGTCCTTCGCATCATAGAGCGCTTTGCCCTGCTTATAGAGGTTGTCAGCACTCTGGGCATTGCCAGAGAGACAACAGACCAGCGCCAGCACCAGCATCCAGATTCTCATGTTGTCAACAATTAAAAGTGTGTTTTATGCTGTCCGATCAGAATCCGAACCAGCGGCGTTTTTTCTTGGGAGGTTGCACCATCTGACGCTGCGCCTCACGCTTGGCCTCACGGATAATGT
>CADCQC010000434.1 GCA_902803455.1 uncultured Prevotellaceae bacterium | reverse complement strand
CCTTTATCACATGGAACCTATCAGAATCAACATCAACAAGCAACTCAAGCAAGAAGGCATCATTCCCGTCATCTCCTACCCCGCAGATGCCGCCTACGACTTCAATGTAAGAAACCGTCTGAGCGACATTGACAACCTCGCGACCGACATGGCCTATAACGTGCGGGTCTATTCTGACGGCACCAACATGCAGACCTCCTTGATCAAGCGTATCAGTAAGGGCCTGATCGAATACAGCATCCTCATTGACACCAACCACAAGACGGTGGACGGAAAACTGATCACCTCTGCCCTCCAACAGCTGGCCAAAGCCTATGAGACGCTCAAGGACAAGGAGAAGCCCAGCAGCAACCCGCAGTTCACCGCTGCCGTGGAGACCATACACAAGAAACTATCAGGAAGGGCCGAGCAGGGAATCTCCAAATCATTGCCTGTGGCCAAGAACAATGGAGAGGAACCGCTGACCTATTACATGAACTATAGGACGGAGGGTGAGATCAGCACCTTGATCCGTTATCCCGACCAAGAGTTTTTCAACCACACCTCCAATATCTATCTTGTGGGAGAGCACGTGCATCCCACCAACCCTCAGGCGTGCAAGCACATCCATGAACTGGTGCTCCGCACCTTCAAGATCACCTCTCCCGACGGCTATGAGTACGGACAAGTGAAAGAAGGTGATGTCAAGCGCATCAGTCTCAAAGGAAAAGAAGGAATGCTTCCGATGACCCTCGACGTGAAAGGAGATGTGAACAAACCCACCCCCTACGGCTATTTCGACACGGCGACCAATACCATCCGCATCGATGAGAGAGGCATCAAGTTTTTCTATGAACTGAGATTTATTGTCAACTTCAACGAGCGGCGTCTTCTCAGCGGCATCGTGAGATACAACGGCGAACAGGTGATGCCCGACAGCAACGGATATTACCTCATCAAAGTGTATGAGGAAGACGTGCAGAATGCAGGAGAGATCACCTTCAAGGGCGAGGGGATGAAGGATGCCGTGATCAAGGTGACACCCGGCATTGTGAAACAAAAGGAATATGTCTTCAATCCTGAACCGCAGCACGACGTGACACGCGTCACATTGGATTTCGGCGACGGACGCCCCATCAACGCCCACTTTGATATCGGCACCAGCGACCGACTCTTCAACCAACTCAAAGCAGGAAAAGTGAAGGGATACAAGGTGAAAAAAGACGGACAAGGCTACAAGATGTATATTCCAAGGAAACTGTCGAAGTCGTCGAAGAACATTCTCCGGCTGATCAAATTCATCGGCATGATCCTCTTCACATTAGCCCTCTATTCCTTTATCGCCCTTATCGGAAGCGGGAAGCTGCCATGGCCACTCGACAAACTGGGTGAAAAGGAGACTACCGTGCAACCGAAGCAAAAAACCGCAGAAGATGACGAACCCGTCATCACCACTGAGGAGGATGACACTGGACTCATCCTTGACCGCACCGATCAGATCACCCTTGAAAACAAGGACTACGTCTATCTGCAAAACAATGACATCTGGCGCAAAGACTCCATCCAGAGCGATAAATACCTTGACGTGATCAACACCATCTTCAACGGAAGCCTGCCCGAACTCAAGTTGAAGAACTACAACAGCAAGGTCATCAACAACCAGTGGTGGGCGCTGATGTGGAAAGACATCATCGTGCCCAATAACGTACACCGCGACGTGGCAAGAGAGGTCTTCAACGAGGTCATCACCCCCGACCACAACTCGCTCGACATCAAGAGGCTCTACGAGGAACTCACCCGTCGGGTGATGCCCACCGGGGATAAGTTGCAGAAGAATGTAGGCGGCCAGGTGGTGCCTTCCACATTACCGCCTTCCACCGCACCATAACATCACGCCATAAGTGAAAAGGACAACTGCTGAAACGAGGTTTTCACGCCTCATTTCAGCAGTTGTCCTTTTCTGTGGCATCCTTTTCCTGTAAGCCCCAAAGAGAGGCTGACAGGTGGCCGGATTCTAAGTCGTCTTGAAACCCTTGGTGCTGATGTTCTTGATCACATCTTTGATGCCCATCTCGTTAAATCCGTTCTCATGGAGTTGCTGGGCCAGTTGCGCATCCACAGCCTTCTCGAGTTCATCCTTCTCATAATGGCAGGCCTTGCCTTTCAACTCAGCAATACCCCACCCGATCAATGCGACGATGGCAAAAGCCACCAAACCAATGATTGTTGTCCACATATCTGATGATGATTTTTAAGTGTTCTATCAAATCTGTTGCAAAATTAAGGATTTCATCCCACATTTCCAAAGGTGTGGATAGAAAAAAGTATGCGTTCACAAAATCTCCATCCGCTTGCGTGCCCGCCGTCCTCTTGGCGGCAGACATCGGCGGTTGAGCAACAGCCTCAAATGCTCCTTGCACTCCGCCACCAGTTGCCGGCAACCATCCGCCCGCTCAGGAAATGCCATCGCCATCCACCGGGCCACCATGTCAGCGACCAGAAAGGCAAAGGCTTGCTGGCGGAGGGCATCAACGACACTGAAATCGAAAAGATCAGGCAAGCGAAGCGCCGCACGATAGGCCGCATCCTCTGCGACAGGTGGTGAAGGAGGACGTGGTAGCAGAAAGCCGCTGAACAAGAGGTCGAGCACGGCACAGCTCTGACTCCAAAAAGAAAGCATCAGCGCCTCGTCGGCCTCCACCACCGGCACCCTGTCAGCCAGCAGGGAAGCGTGCTCACTCTTCACCGCCACATAGGCCGTCTCCATGGCTACCTGTCGCACGACAGCGTGGCGGCAAATGTCTATATGTATGATTTTCACTACCATCTGTCCATCACCTCCATGAGAAATTTATACATTCGTCTTGCTATCATGCCATGCACATTGATGAGCGGATGCACGGTCTCGTTATTGGGGAAAAAGGTGTTGGCAGGCGTGATGGGGGCTGGGATGTTGCAGGTGTGAAAGATGTCGAGCACAGGAATGCTATAATATTGTGCCACCCCGATGATGACATTCACATAATCCTCCAGGAAAAAGCCGTTGGAGTTGGCAGCCCATGAGGAACCGCTTTCGATGCTGCTTCCAGGTCTGGGCAGCGGTGTCATGATGACGATGGGAATAAACCCACACTTGTCATAAATCCCCCTGATGGTGGCATGTACTCCTGCAGCAGTGCTGTTGCCGGTGGTGGCCGTCCTCACCCCTTCCACCACCGCATAGGCAGTCCCCGGAGCATTGGCACGGCTGTAGTCATTGGTTCCAGCGAAGATGATGGCCACATCCTCATCACCATCAAGACTGTCCACCTGTGCGGCAATTTCCCCTACAGCATATCTTTTTCCCGCCACAGCCACATTTTTGGCCGTCGTGCCGAGCATCTCGCAGAGCAGTCTCACCCAAGCGCCGTAAAAGTTGGCATCCGTGATGGAATCGCCCAGAAATGCGATTTTCTTTCCTTTCAGATGCGACGTGAGGCGCGACACTTTCCGATGTATATCGATGATGCCGTTGTAATTGGGTGCGGCGACACCTTTCAGCACCAATGTCACCTCTGTTCCCGCCAAGGTGTTTGCTCCTACCCTTGCGACGAAGAAAACAGCCTCAGAAGGTGCTTTTGCAGACATACCGAATGTTCCTCCCACATAATTGAGGCTGCTGTCATAGAAGCAGATGGCGTTGGTATCCGCGCCTCCCGGATAGACGACCCCCGCAGCCCCATAAAGAGGGATATAGTCAGTGATGGCATAAGCCCCGTTGAGTTCAGGATTTCGGATGTCGGGTGACACATTTCCCACTTTCGTCATGACGCGGATCATCTGCTGTTCCTCTTTTTCGTTGATGAGTCCTTCCAAGGCAGTTTTTGCGGTAGTGGTGCAAGTGATTGTCAGGTTAGAGGACGTGGTGCTGAACCTCAGTTCCGTGGTCCCAGCTGGCAGGTTGGCCACACTGACACCTTTGCTGACTAGTCCCAGCCAATTGCCGCCGGCATCATAGCAATGGAAACCATTGGAGTTGGCGCCGTTATGTGTGATGGTATTGGTGACGATAGACACCGGG
>CADCQC010000433.1 GCA_902803455.1 uncultured Prevotellaceae bacterium | reverse complement strand
TTGTGGGTGATGACATTGTCGCCGAACACGTCCATATACTCCTGGATGATCGGTCGCAGATAGCGGCAGAGATCCTTGGTGTTCTTCACGAAGTTGGGGTCGATGTCATCTTGCAGGCCAACTATTCTATAATAGTTCTGAATGAGTCGCCCGCCGGTGGTCTCTTCCATCACGTTGAGCACGTGCTCACGGTCGCGCATGCAATAGAGGAAGGCGGTGAGTGCTCCGAGGTCCTGTGCGCAGCATCCGCAGTAGAGCAGGTGGGAATCGAGTCGCTGCAACTCATCCATGATGGTACGGATGTATTTGATGCGGTCGGTCAGTTCGATGCCCATACCTTCCTCAATAACTCCCACGAGGGCATGACGGTGCATCATGGCTGAGAGGTAGTTGAGACGGTCGGTAAGCGCCAAGGTCTGCGGGTAGGTGTAACCCTCCCACATTTTCTCAATACCGCGGTGGATATATCCCACATGCGGATAGATGCGTTTCACGGTCTCGCCGTCGAGCACCGTCTGGAGTCTCAGCACACCGTGGGTGGAGGGGTGCTGCGGACCGATATTGACCACATATTCGTTCTCATCGAAGAGACGGTTTCTCTTGCAGACAAGATTTCCATCAGCGTTGAGGGAGTATTCTCTGCCGTAGTCGCTCTCCACATCGTCCTCCAGAGAATAGGAGTCATCGAATTTCCAATTCTTCCGGAAGGGATAGCCCTTGAAGTCATTGCGCAAGAACAGACGTTCCATGTTGGGATGACCGAGGAACTTGATACCATAGAAGTCGTACACCTCACGCTCAAGCAAGTCGGCAGCCTTCCACAGACCGATGACAGAGGGAATGACATAGTCGTCACCTATCTGCCGGGCGATGGTCTTCACGCTTGTGCGCTCATGTGTCTCGGTATTCTCGAGGATATAGATACATCCGAGCCCCTCCTCGCCGAAATCCTCGCCGATGATGGTCACGAGATAGTCGAAATGCTTGTTTTTCAGTTCCTGCATCCCTTTGCTGAAACTGTCGAAGTCGAAGATTTTGCTGTCGATTTTCATTTCGTCTCCTCCTTTTTCTTCTTTAGTTCATCAACGAAATCCTCGGGCACGTCGGTCACCACGATGGGCTTTTTCCATCCATAAGTGAGTGCCTCATTAGAGAGGTTGAGTTCACGCTCCTCTGCTGTCTGCTTGTGGTTGGCCCCGCCGAAGAACTTCTCGATCTTCACCTTCCGCTGCAATTGCATCATGCCATACATGATGGCCTCGGGTCTGGGAGGACATCCGGGAATGAACACGTCGACAGGCACGATTTCCTCGATGCCCTTCACCACATGATAACTCGACTTGAACGGTCCGCCGGAAATGGCGCATCCGCCTACAGCGATCACGTACTTGGGCTCAGCCATCTCGTCATAGAGACGTTTGAAGGCCGGTGCCATCTTATGGGTGATCGTGCCAGCACACATGATGAGGTCGGCCTGACGTGGTGAGTTACGTGTCACCTCGAAGCCGAAACGTGCGAAATCATAGCGAGCACATCCTACGGCCATAAATTCAATACCGCAGCAGGAGGTGGCGAAAGTGAGCGACCAAAGGGAGTTGGAGCGGCCCCAATTGATCAGTTGGTCGAGGTTGCCGGTAATGACATTGACCCCGCCCTCATGCAGTTCCTCAACGATTTTCTCAAGGCTTTCATTGTCCTTGAACTCATCGTAGGGAATACTCTTGATGTGTGGTTTTCTTACTTCCATTCCAACGCTCCTTTCCGCCAGGCATAGGCCAAGCCAAATACGAGCACGAGGAGGAAGAATCCGATGGAGGCGATAGCCATCACACCGTATTCCTTCACGACGACTGCCCATGGATAAAGAAATACCGTCTCGATGTCGAACAAGAGGAAGAGGATAGCGAAGAGGTAATACCCAATCGACACGGGCAACCATGAGGACCCGTGGGTAGGAATACCGCATTCATAAGGCTCACCCTTCAACTTGTTGTAGGACCGAGGTCCAATCAACTTAGCGATGGCATAAGCGGCCACCACCAAGACAACTGCCGTCAAGATGACGGTTACAAACAAAGTAAAATACATAAATATGTGTGTTATAATGATTATATGCTCATTCTGAGTTGTCACATTACGGGTGCAAAGATAAGAAAAAAAAAGTGAACTTTAACTATTATTTGCGCTTTTTTATCCTTGATTTCTGCCCTATTCAGAGTCAATGAGCAAATAACCTACCATAAATGTCTTCAAGGTGGCTTTCCATCTTGGTGGCATCAGTTAAAAAGGGGTGGTGCAGGAGCTGTATGAACCAGTTGAAACTGCTCATACACGAGATGCCGGAAACTGATGATATTCCACCAGTCCTGGCATGGGGCGCTGGAGTATCCTGCCAACTTTGAAGCCTTCCTCTGCTGCTGCTTGCGAGAATGGGTCACGGAAATACCATGCCACACTGCCGACAGCACATACCGGCATGTCGGGATGCTGATATTGCACGATGTTTCTTCTGAAGAAGGCTCTGAAATGCTCCACCACCAATGATCTCACCTCATCCACATCCAAATGGTCATGGATAAAACGTGTGGTCTGCGCCAAAAAACGGTTAGGAAGAGGACGCCGGTAGACGGCATCGATGACATCGGCCATCTGAAGTCCACTGGCATGGGTAAACTCCTCCAACAAACTATCAGGGAGCAGCCCTTTGTATAGGGCTCCCAAAAAACATTTTCCCATCACTGCCCCACTGCCCTCATCACCAAGGATGAACCCCAAAGGAGGTGTATTCTGAATAATCTGACGACCATCATAAAGCCCTGAGTTTGAACCCGTTCCTAAAATGCATGCGATGCCTGGCCGATGTCCCAGCAAAGCCCTCGCAGCCCCCACGAGATCACTCATCGCATCCACACTTCCAGGATGAAATGCCAATGACAGCAAACGGCGCATCCGCTCCTGCATCTCGGGTCTCAGACCAGCACCATAAAAGACCACCTCCCCGATGTGGCCGACAGCATCCCCCATCTTTTCTGTCAGTTCTCCTGTCAGGATGGACACGATCTCCTCATCTTGCTGATAAAAAGGGTTGATGCCTTGTGTTGTGGCTTCCGTCACATGCCCTTCACGATCCATCAGGCACCAGTCGGTCTTGGTACTGCCGCTGTCTGCAATCAGTTTCTTCATACGGAAAAGTTTTTATCGATTGGAAATAGGATGATTGATGAATGATCCGTTGATTTTTTTCAGAAATGCGACGAAGGCCAGTCGCTCTTGGCCCGTCCGAAACGTGACGGTCTGGGGCCCATCACCAGTTCCAATGTCCCTCCTGCGGCGATATCCTTGAAATCCACATACGAACGGGTGTATTTACGACCATTGAGCCTTGCCGACTGCACATAGATGTTGGTCTTACTATTGTCGCGGGCAACGACTTTGAACGTCTTGCCGCCGCCCACATTCATCTCCATCGTGTCGAAAAGGGGCGACCCGATGACATAGCGTCCTCCTGCCGGTTCGACCTGATAGAGTCCCATGGCAGAAAGCACATACCATGCAGACATCTGTCCCACATCCTCATTGCCGCAAAGTCCGTCGGGCTGGTCACTATACAACTCTGACAGCACACGACGGAGCAGCGGAGCTGCCTTCCATGGCATACCCACATAGTTGTATAAATAGATGACGTGATGACTGGGTTCATTGCCATGGGCATACTGTCCGATCAGTCCGCTGATATCGGGCGATGCCTCTGCTCCCATGTCACCCTCGACGACAAACAACGAGTCGAGTTTTTGGGCGAATTTGCGCGGCCCACCCAACAAACCGACAAGTCCCTCCACATCGTGAGGCACAAGCCACAGATACTGCCAGGCATTGCCCTCAGTATAGTCGTCCTTCCGGTGTGAGGCATGAAACGGACTGAACGGGGTACGGAAATGTCCGAGGCTGTCGACACCACGGAAGAAACGGGTGGTGGGGTCGAAATAATGCCGATAAGACCTGCTCCGCTGACGGAACGCCAACTCATCAGCTGTTTTTCCAGCCATTTTGGCCAGTCTTGCCACACCATCATCAGCCAACGCATATTCCAGTCCTTTGGCCACCGTCTCATACTCCGGGTCGAGATCCCATGGGATAAACCCATATCGCTGCAGAAGAGCCATTCCCCTTTCTTCCCGCATGGCAGATGCCCGTGCAGCCTCGAAAGCCAAGGTGACATCGATGTCGAAACCCTTAATGGCCAAATCTGCCACCACAGGGATAGCAGGATTGCCCACCATACAGTCGGTCTCGTTTCCCATGAGGTGCCATACAGGCAATTTGCCTTGCTGTTGATAGATATGCAACATGGTCTGTGCCACGTCGCGCTGCATCTCTGGATGGATGAGTGTCATGAGCGGGTGCGCTGCCCGATAAGTGTCCCACAACGAAAAAGTCGTGTAGTTGCAGAACGCGTCTCTGCGCACCTTTCCGTCTGCACCACGGTAGTCGCCGTTGACATCAGAATAGACGGATGGCGCCACCATGGTATGATAAAGGGCTGTATAGAAAATCCGTTGTGCCCGCTGGTCACTGGAGGTGACCCGTATCTTGGAAAGTTGCTTTTCCCATGCCTCAGAAGCAGATGCGGCGACTGCATCAAAATCCCATGTCTGGATTTCCTCCCGCAGGTTGAGCAAGGCATTGTCAGCACTCACGGGCGACAATCCCACCCTCACCACCAGCGGAACGCCAGCCGCAGCCTGCACCAACGTCAGCGAGTCGGCATTGAGTGGGGTCACCGTGACTGGTTTGGAGAATTCTGCCGCGAAAAAGATCCATTGATCTTTTGCCCATCCATGTGACCTTCTGCACCCCACGATGGTCGTGGCATCGGTCTGCCGCAGCCAACAGTCTGTCGTGGCATCCCATCCGATTCCTTTGTCCAGATTGATGAGCAGATACTGGTCACTGCCCTCAGGATAAGTATAACGATGCATGCCACACCGCTTGGTGGCGGTGAGTTCAGCCATGATGCCCTCCCGTTCCATCCGCAACGAATAATAACCGGGCCTCACCCGTTCCTGTTGGTGTGACAGAAGCGTTTGGCGCACTGAGGGGTTGGCGGCGGGCAGGAAAGTGACGTCACCCAGATCACCGATACCTGTACCACTGAGGTGCATATGCGAAAAGCCTACCAGCACCGAATCGGAATAGTGATATCCCGAACACCAGTCCCATCCACGCACGGGCTGCGTGGGACCCAGTTGGACAAGTCCGAAAGGCACATTGGCACCCAGGAAAACATGTCCGTGTCCGCCTGTACCTATATAGGAGTCCACCAAGTCGGTCAACTGTTCCTGCCGGGTCTGCCCGCCTGATGGTGCTGCAGCGTGAGCCATCCCCATCACACCTGTGATGAATGCCACCAATGAGAAGAGAAAGCATCGTTTTCGCATGAGAAAGTCCTTTTTGGCGACAAATTTATGAAAAACCATGTGAAGAAAGCCACACATCTGAGATTTATTTTGAAAAAAGTAGTACCTTTGCACCATAGTGGTGCTCCAAGAGGGGAGCCAACCTATCACTTATAGAATAAAAAACTTATAAAATAGAAAAACAAAGAAATGCCTACAGACAATCATCCCATCATCATTGCCGGTCCCTGTGTGATCGAGTCTGAATATCTGTTGTCGACAGTAGCGGAGAAACTGACGACGATCAACTCGCACCTCGGCATAGACATCATCTTCAAGTCATCGTTTGACAAGGCCAACCGTACTTCTGTCTCCTCTTTCCGCGGACCAGGTCTGGAAAAGGGTCTTCAGATGCTTTCCGACGTGAAATCGAAGTTTGGCTTGCGTATCCTCACCGATATCCATGAGAGTTGGCAGGCAGGCCCCGTGGGCGAAGTGGCCGACGTGATACAAGTGCCTGCTTTCCTTTGCCGCCAGACCGACTTGCTTGCCGCAGCAGCCCGTACGGGACGTGTGGTGAACATCAAGAAGGGGCAGTTTCTCAGCGGCCGCGACATGCGCTATCCTGTAGAGAAAGCCCTCGACGCAGGTGCCTCTGAGGTGTGGCTGACAGAGCGTGGCAACAGTTTCGGCTACAACAACCTGGTGGTGGACTTCCGCAACCTTTATGACATGCTGGAGATTGTGCCTCGCGTGATCATGGACTGCACCCACAGCGTGCAGCGCCCCGGCAGCGGCAACGGCATGACAGGCGGTGACCGCCGCTTCGTGCCCATGATGGCCATGGCTGCGAAAGCCTTTGGAGCCACCGGGTATTTCTTCGAGGTGCATCCTGATCCTGACAAAGCGCTGAGCGATGGTCCCAACATGCTGTACCTCGATAAACTGGAAGATTTGGTATCGGCTTTGCTCTAAACCGATGTCTAACCAGCCACTGAACAGAACTTTCTAACTCTCCTGCCAACACATGTTATTAAAAAGAGCACTCATCCTCATCGCAGCATTTTA
>CADCQC010000432.1 GCA_902803455.1 uncultured Prevotellaceae bacterium | reverse complement strand
GTATCAATGCAGAGATGCAATATCAGAAAATTACTGGCTTTGGCGGTTTTGTATGCAGCCCACAGTTTGGTTATAATCACATGAGCCAGAGCGATATCAAGAAAGTGTGGGGCGCAGGTAGCACGGTGGGATGCAATATCATGCGTCTCTACATCCCCATTGGGAGAAATGCATGGTCACAGTCTCTACAGACTGCAAAATGGGCCAAGCAGATGGGTCTGATTGTTTTCGCTTCTCCATGGGGACAGCCGGCCGAATGGAAAACCAATGGTACCAGTAATGCGAAAAACAGTGACGGCACCACAGGAAAGCTGAAAAAGGAAAATTGGCCAGACTATGCACAGTATCTGGAAGACTATGTCGTCTATCTACGCAACAATGGAGTGGAACTGGACGCGATCTCCATTCAGAATGAACCCGACTGGCCTGCAGAATATGCCGGATGCCTCTGGTCGGCCTCTGAGATAGCCGATTTTGTCAAGACCTATGGCAGTAAGATCAGTTGCAAGGTAATGGCTCCTGAGACGTTGGCTATTTCCGACAATTATGCCAATGCGCTCAACAATAGTTCCGTATTGCCCTGTTTTGACATCTATGGAGGTCATCTCTATGGCGGCATGCAAAGTGCATTCAAGAAACTGGCGCAGAAAGGAAAAGAGATTTGGATGACGGAATATCTCATCAACTGGAATGAAAACCAATCTTCCAACCGTAATTTTGATTGGAATAAGGATGTTTTCAATTTCGCACGAAGCATCAATGACTGTATGCTCAATGACTTCAATGCTTGGATTCACTATGCTGCCAAACGTTATTATGGTATGTTGGGCGATGGCACCAATGGCACCAGCAGCGGTGTGGTCACCAAGAGAGGATATGTGATGGCTCATTTTGCCCGTTTTGTGACGGGCATGACCAGGGTGGAGACAAGTTGGACTGACGAGGGGGCACAGGCGCTTGAAGGGTCAGCGTTTATCTCACAACAAGGTGATACCATGGCACTCGTCGTCTTCAATGCATCCAATGAAAACAGGTCTCTCAAACTCGATTTGCCTTTCTATTCAGTACAAGGCAAGATCATGACTACCACCAAATCAAAGAGTATGGCGGCTACTGACTTGAATCTCGAAGAGGAGTCTTGCCGCCCGGTGGTAGACATCCAACCTTCAAGTGTCAATACCATCCTTTTCTATCGTTCCCGAAGCAGGGTGCCGTCACAAATGACGGGATCAGTATCGCATTTCAACAAGATAGAGGATATGAGCGTTACAAAGACCAATTTTGGCACTTCATATAAACTCACAGGAAAGACCGTCAAGTTCGACCATTCTAATTCCCTCCTCTCACGGCATACGGATGACGCAAACGGTTATATCCAACTCGATGACCGCTATACACAATTGGTAATGCGGGTGAAAAAAGTCTCTTCGACATTAAACTACACCTCTGCGCTTACAACGCTTTACTATATCAATGCGAAGGGAGAGGTGGCAAGCCATGATTACGGAGAACTCGATTTGAACAGACGAGAGAATTTCAACCTCATTTTCGATCTCTCTCCTACAACACTTACTGATGGCTGTCGTGGGTTGATAGCCATCACCAACAACAACTGGTCGTCTACACTTACCATCACTTTCGGTGATGTCTATTTTGAGAATGGAAAGCAATATGCCGCATCGCTCAGCGGTGCCTTTACTCCTGACGACAGCTACTGGCTTGACTTTTCCGAAGATGCTTCTTGCACCAGCATCGACATGGCTTCTGTCACACAGTTGTCAGAAAATATTAAAAATAGGTTTGGCAATAGGGTGTTCTATTTGCCTGAAGGCTTTGTGTTGTCTGGGTGCAATGGCATTGTGGGAGATGCTTGCGATAACCTCGTTTTGACAGAGGATGGAGGTGATTTCAGACCGCAGCGTCCATTCAATACCACAAATGCCTCCTGCTCTTGCCTCGTCAAGGGATTTCGCATGATGATGATTCCCTTTGTAGCAAACGTGCCAGAAGGGGTGAAGGCTTATCGGGTGACAGATGATTTCCAATTGCAAACGTTGCAAACGATCGAGGCTCACCAGCCCGTGCTCATTGAAGCAGAGGGATTGGTGACGTTCCAAGGACAAGGGGATGTGGCTTTTGTGCATAGTCCCTTGACTGCGCCTATCCGAGGATCTTATGTGAGCATACCTTTGTTTGCAGGGGATTATGTGTTG
>CADCQC010000431.1 GCA_902803455.1 uncultured Prevotellaceae bacterium | reverse complement strand
GATTGGCACGCCATGCTCTTGATGGTCTTCACGCCAATCTCATCGAGGCGACGCACGAAGAGGTCGCGGTCTTCCGTATCGATGATAGCCTGTACGGGTGTGCCCAACACCTTCACTCCATAGCGGTCGAGCACCCCTCTGCGATGCAGTTGCACCCCACAGTTGAGTGCTGTCTGTCCGCCAAACGACAGCAAGATGCCGTCAGGCCGTTCTTTCTCGATGACACGTTCCACAATTTCCGGCTGTACGGGTTGGAAATACACCTTATCAGCCACCCCTTTTGACGTCTGCACCGTGGCAATATTGGGGTTGATCAGTACCGTCTCGATGCCCTCCTCCTTCAAAGCTTTCAGCGCCTGTGACCCACTGTAGTCGAATTCGCCCGCCTGTCCGATCTTCAGCGCCCCACTGCCAAGCAGAAGGACCTTTTTATACCGATGTGGGTTACAAGACCTGATATCCTGCTGTTCATCCGCCTTGTCGTCAGCGATGCGTCCGGCCATTTTGTCGAGCATACCCACAAACTCATCGAAGAGAAATTCCGTGTCCACGGGTCCAGAGCAAGCCTCTGGATGAAACTGTGCCGACATCCATGGCATCGTCTGGTGACGGATGCCCTCATTCGATCCGTCATTCATATTCACAAAAAGCGGTTGCCAATCGTCAGGCAAGGTGGTGTCGTCCACCGCATAACCATGGTTTTGCGAAGTGATGAAGCACTGGTTAGTACCCACCTTCATGACAGGTTGGTTATGGCTGCGATGGCCGTATTTCAACTTATAGGTTTTTGCTCCTGCCGCCTTTGCCAACAGTTGGTTGCCGAGACAGATGCCCATGCAAGGTCTCACCTTCTCACCTGCCAAGAAATGCCTGATATGAGCCACCGTCACCTCACAGCGGTCAGGATCTCCAGGACCATTGGTCAGAAACAGCCCATCAAAGTCGAGTGTGTTGAAATCATAGTCCCAAGGTACGCGCACCACCTCGATGCCCCGTCGGATCAGGCAGCGGATGATATTTGACTTCACACCACAATCAACCAGCACCACCCGATACCGTTTTTCGCCTTTTGGCCGATAGGTGATGACTTGCCGGCAACTCACCCGTTCCACCCAATTCACGGAACCATAATCATCCGTACTGTCGAATGAAGCGCTGATGCCCTCGATTTCTATTCTTCCCATCATCACGCCCCGCTCTCTGATCAGCATGGTCAGCCTACGGGTGTCAACCCCAGTGATGGCCGGAATTTGTTCTCTGACCAGCCATTCCCTCAGCGATTCTTTCGCATTCCAATGAGAATACCTCTCGCTATAGTCAGCCACGACCAGCGCCTTGGCATGGATGCGTTCACTCTCCATCCATAAAGGCAAGCCTTGCTCATCCGTCACAGTCTCCGGCGCTCCATAGTTGCCGATCAACGGAAATGTCGTCACCAATATCTGTCCTGCATAGCTGGGATCCGTGAGGCTCTCGGGATAACCAGTCATGGCCGTATTGAAGACCACCTCACCCGATATGTTACACGGTGCTCCGAACGACCATCCGCTGAACACTGTGCCATCCTCGAGTATCAGTCTGGCCTTTCTCCTCACACTTCTATTCATCACGTCTATATTCATCACGTCTTATCTCCTTTTTTCCTCATTCTCCACATAGTTCACAAACGCCTGATTCACCATACGGATACCGCCAGGCGTGGGATAATGGCCCGTGAAATACCAGTCACCCGGATGGTTTGGGCACGCCTCATGCAAGCCCGCAATGCTCTGGAACACCATTTCCACAGGTGTCGTCATACCCTCCGGGCGCAACATCTCCACCATCTTTCTGCTGATCTGCTCCGCTGTGAAAGGAGCATAGATAGCCCTTACATGGTTCATTGCCAACGGCTGCGCCTTGCATGCGTGATAAGTGTCGTCGATCAACCGACTCATGCCATTCTCCCTGATCAAGGCGATGGCCGCCCGGAAGGCACACAGTTCACCGAGGCTCGACATGTCGATGCCATAGCAGTCGGGAGAACGGATCTGTGGCGAACTCGACACCATGACGATTTTCTTGGGATGCAACCGATCGAGAATCTTGAAGATGCTCTCCTTCAACGTTGTGCCCCGGACCACAGAGTCATCGATGATGACCAGGTTATCCACCTGAGCGCGCAGAGATCCGTAAGAAATGTCATAGACATGTGCCGCGAGGTCATTGCGTTCTTTGTCCTCAGTGATGAAAGTCCGCAATTTGATGTCTTTCCATACCACCTTTTCGATACGCACATCATGCTCCGCCCTTCGGAAACCATCGGTCAGTCCCAGGAAAGCCACCTCGGCAGTATTGGGAATATAGGAGAAGACCGTGTGGGAGATATCACCACCGATCGCCTCTTTGATGGCAGGCATCAGCTGTTCACCCAGACGTTTCCGCTCCTGATAGATGTCATAGTCAGACCCACGGCTGAAATAGATGCGTTCAAAGGAGCAGGCACTATATTTTTTCTCCGGAAGAATCTGTTCCAGTTGGCATCTCCCGCTCCTGTTGACGATAAGCGATTGCCCTGGAAGCAATTCATGGATGTCGTTGGTCTCAAGATCAAAGGTTGTCTGGATGACAGGCCGCTCACTGGCGACCGCCACCACCTCGTCGTCCTGATAGTAGAATGCCGGACGGATGCCCCACGGATCGCGCATGGTGAACATCTCCCCCGAGCCCGTCAGTCCGCACATGACATACCCCCCGTCGAAATGCGCCATGGTGGTGCGGAGCACATTCGACATCTGTATGTTGTCATCGATATACCGTGTGATGAAAACGCCCTCGAGTCCCTTCATCCTTGCGTCGCCATAGAGCCGTTCCACCTCTCTGTCGAGCCGATGCCCCATCAATTCCAGCATGATATAGGCATCTCCATAGATTCTTGGCGACTGTCCCTGTTGTGTCAGCAGTTCAAAGACCTCATCAATATTGGTCATATTGAAGTTGCCACAGAGACATAGGTTTTTCGCCCGCCAGTTGTTGCGCCGCAGGAAAGGGTGAACATATTGCAAGCCATGCTTATCCGTCGTAGAATAGCGCAGATGTCCCATGTAAAGTTGTCCTGCGAAGGAATATTTCTCTCCTGTTAGATCGCTATTTCCATCAGCAGACGAAGGAGAGATACGTCTGAATATCTCCGTGATCGCATCTTTTCCCTCAGCCCGTTCCCGAAACATATACTCCTCCCCCGCCGGTGCATCAAGACTGACGCAGGCTGCTCCAGCTCCCTCCTGACCACGGTTGTGCTGTTTCTCCATCATCAGGTAGAGTTTGTTCAGTCCGTATCGCCATGTGCCATACTTGCGCTCGTAGTATTCGAGCGGTTTCAGAAGGCGGATCATCGCCACGCCACACTCATGCTTCAGTTGTTCCATACATTCACTATTCTCCCTTTATCAATGATTCAGACAGGCTTTTACAAACGACATAAACAACGGGTGCGGATGTAGCACCGTCGATGAATATTCCGGGTGGAACTGTGTACCGATGAACCATTTCTTATCCGCTATTTCCATGATTTCCACCAGTCCTGAGACAGGATTGATCCCCACGCAACGCATGCCATTTCGTTCAAACTCTGTCAAAAAACGGTTGTTGAACTCATAGCGGTGGCGATGGCGCTCCCGGATCAGTCTCTCTCCGCCATACGCCTCCCATGTACGGCTTCCACTCACCAGTTCACAATCATAAGCCCCCAACCGCATCGTTCCACCCATCTGCGTGATGTTTTTCTGCTCCTTCATCATGTCGATGACATTATGCGGTGTCTGCGCATCCATCTCGCTGCTGTTGGCATCCTTATATCCCAACACATTGCGGGCAAACTCTATCACCATCATCTGCATGCCGAGACAGATGCCGAAGGTCGGAATATCGTGAGAGCGTGTATACTCAGCCGCGATGATCTTCCCCTCGATGCCACGATGTCCAAAGCCCGGACAGATGACGATGCCCGCCATGTCTCCGATCAATAGACCGACATTTTCCCGGTTGATTCCTTCACTATTCACAAAAACGGCCTTCACCTTGCGGTCATGATATGTTCCCGCATGGGTGAGGCTTTCGATAATACTCTTGTAGGCATCTTGAAGGTCGTATTTGCCCACGAGAGCGATTCTGATTTCCCCTGTAGCCCGTTTCCTACGTTCCAGGAAATCTCGCCAGGGTCCAAGTTGAGGCGTCTCGCCAGGCACCACCCCCATTTTTTTCAAGATGATGGCATCCAGTCCCTGCCTCAGCATGTTCACAGGCACCTCGTAGATGGAGGGCAGGTCCTGGCTCTGAATCACCGCCTCCACATCCACGTTGCAGAAATGCGCCACTTTGGCTCTTATCCCATCATCCAACTCATGTTCTGTTCTCAGCACCAGCACCTCAGGTTGAATGCCCAACCCCTGCAACTGCTTCACACTTGTCTGTGTCGGTTTCGTCTTCAGTTCACCTGCCGCCGCCAGATAGGGCACATACGTCAGATGAACGTTGAGCGCCCTTTGGCTTCCCAGTTCCCACCTCAACTGACGGATCGCTTCCAAGAAAGGTTGGCTCTCGATATCGCCGATGGTTCCACCAATCTCCGTGATGACGAAATCCAGGTGTTGCTTAGAAGCATTCAGCAGGATTCTCCTTTTGATCTCATCGGTGATGTGGGGAACCACCTGTATGGTCTTTCCCAAGTAGTCGCCACGCCTTTCACGCTCGATGACACTCAAATAGATGCGTCCAGTGGTGACGCTATTGTCGCAGGTAGTCTCTATACCCGTGAACCGCTCGTAATGCCCCAAGTCCAGATCGGTCTCCATGCCGTCGGCCGTCACGTAGCACTCACCATGTTCGTAGGGATTCAAAGTCCCCGGATCGATGTTGATATAAGGGTCAAACTTCTGTATCGTCACACGATAGCCACGAGCCTGCAAGAGTTTTCCTAAAGAAGCAGAGATGATCCCCTTTCCCAACGAGGAAGCCACACCTCCTGTGATGAAAATATATTTCGTATCCATGGTTACTAAATAGAATACTTCCTTTATTTGGCTTTTT
>CADCQC010000430.1 GCA_902803455.1 uncultured Prevotellaceae bacterium | reverse complement strand
CTTCGTCAAAATAGGCACCACAGTCTACGATGACACATTCATTGCTGTCGTCACTCAAAATGTAGCAGTTTTCCTGCAACATGTTGCATACAAATCTCTGGATTTTTATCATAGTGGTACGTATATCAGTCGTTTTTCTTCAAACCAGGGCAACTTTATCCATTCGTTGAGATTGCTTACTTCTGCAATTTTTTTGAATGGGGTTATTTCTGCTTGCACATCACCTCCTTTAAGGCAAAACAATCCATTACCGATGGCATTGTGTTGGCGGGAGGAGATGTTCTTGCGGACGATTTTCACTAAATCAGGTAATGGCATCACGGCCCTGCTGATGATGAAGTCGTATTTTCCTTTTTCTTCTTCACCACGGATGTGTGAGGTGCGCACGTTGTCAAGACCGATGGCGTGCGCTACTTCTGTGGCTACTCGGATCTTCTTGCCTGTGCCATCTATAAGATGAAAACGGCATTGGGGCCATAGAATCGCTAATGGAATTCCTGGAAAACCACCACCTGTCCCAAAATCAAGTATCTCTGTTGCGTCGGTAGGGTGCAATACAAAAGCGATACTCATGGAGTGCAGGACATGGTGCTCGTATAAATGATCGATATCCTTGCGTGAGATAACGTTGATTTTCTGATTCCAATCAACATATAGATCATATAGTGCCTCCAGTTGTTGCTGCTGCAAAGCGGTTAGGTTGGGGAAATATTTGAGAATGTCGTTCATCGTTTCATCAGGCGTTTTAATTGGGAATAGGGAATCTCCACCTTGATTTCTCCTTTATCACGATCACATATTTCTCCTGGTACATACACGAAGATGATGGCATCTTCTTCAAGGAGGAAGTTATGGGTGGGATAAATGTCTGTATTGATGAAGAAACCGGCTTGGCGTAGAGCGGTGAGGGTCTTGTTGCCGCTTTGCTTCATAAGTTGTGAGGCAATGGCTTCTGACAGTCCTTCTGTTGCACCATGAACAAAAATATCATCAAAATGCAGTATTTTGCCATGATGTAAATCGATGTTCCGGCATACAGAATATTGGGTGACGACGGCACCCTGTTGATTCGTGATAGATGCAGTGTAGCATAGCACGCTATCCATTCCTTCATGAATTTCTGTGCGAAGGGTGAAACCAATTGAAAAATCTGCTGTATCTTCTTTTAGGGAATAGATGCCCGCATAAAATGTTTGGTAATCGGTCTCATATCGCTTGATAAATGAGTCTACAGCTTCTTTCGGAGATAGGGAGAGATTGGTCAATGAGAGATATTCGGGAGCCAAAATACCTGAACGCATCAAACTGTCATTGATGTCGGAATATTCTTTGTTGCCTAAAGTAATCAATTCTATGTTAATCCTGCAAGAAGGTAGCTGAAGTGATGACGGGATGGCCATGCTGTCGGTTTCCGCATTGAAAAAGGAGAGCTTCAGAGAGTCATTGGCAATTGCCGTGGTATCTACAATAGGGGCTTGGTGGGTCACCCGGAGAGTATCCAACACAATACCCATCTCACGCATGGTGGGATGGTGATGACAACCGACAACCAGCAAACTGGCTGTCAAAATCATTAGAAGGGATGCGAAACGAACTCTCATATATACATTCCGAATCAAGTGGTCACTCTCAATATGGCTGGTGACAACTAGACGGATGCAAAGGTAAGGAAAACACCTCTTCCAACAAAATAAACTATTTCTTTTTAAATAATGTTATACTTTTTTTTTGATTAATAATTGGTTGGGATGGTCATCGATGGCACGTGAGAACCCCATTATTCTCTTTCACAAATCAGAATAATACAGATATGATCACATGATCAGATAACTTTTTTCATATCTTCAATTTCTATTTCAGTCAAATCCTTTTTTGTGGTGAGTTTTTGGTTAACGATGCGATTTGCCTGATGCTGAATGACCTTCTCAAAAACATTCCTAACATACCTTGCATTGCCGAAATTACGCTCTTTATGGGCCACAATGAACTCTAATCTTGATCTCAGATATTGTGCTGCCTCATCACTTAGCGTGTATTGGTTCTTTTTCAGATAGAGACAAAAAATGTCAAATAGTTCATCTGCTGTATAGTCTGGGAAATTAATGTATCGGTTGAATCTGGACTGCAAACCGGGATTAGATTCTATCAGGTGCTTCATCTCGTCTGGGTAACCTGCGATTATCACCACCAAGCGGTCGCGGTCGTCTTCCATCCGCTTCAGCAAAGTGGAGATCACCTCAGCTCCATAATCGCCATTACGATTTCCTTCTGGTGCAAGAGAATACGCTTCATCAATAAAAAGTACACCATCAAGGGCGGAGTCGATGACTTCAGATGTCTTTTTGGCTGTTTGCCCCATGTATTCCGCTACTAAGCCCGCACGGTCGGTCTCTACCAAATGACCTTTCTTTAATATACCTAAATCTTTATAAATGCGGGCAACGATACGGGCGACAGTAGTCTTGCCGGTACCAGGTGAACCGGTAAATACCAGATGATAAGACATCTTGGGTGTCTTCAGACCTTCTTCTTGACGTTTTTTCTGCACTTTCACAAAATTTGCTAAACTGCGCACCTCATCCTTCACTTTTTCTAATCCGATCAGCTCATCCAATTCCTCATAAGGATTGCCTTCTATTACCTCATTGACAACGACCGTATCTGGGCGAGCCACATCCACATTCTTCGGATCAGTGACCTCTGTCTTGATCGTCGGACTCGGATCAATATCATCATTGGTTAATTCTACTATTGTTGTCAATATGGCAGATAACACAAATATTGCGATGGTAGCTATACCAATTCCCTTAATGATTTTGTCGCTTAGTTGTTTGTCCATATAGTTTCTTTCTTTTACTGTTTTCAAATAAAATGATTGGTATGATTGCGGAGAAATAGAAGAGGAGATCTGCAAAATCATAGGTGCCACGAAGAAGTCCCATACATTGCATCAATTCAGAGACAATTCCTATGACCGGGATCACGGATACCCATAAGCATCGCTCTGAAAATGGCCTGTTGCAGAAAAGTGCCTCGATGATAATAACGTACGACCATGACCACAAACCGTTGGGAAGACAATATACGATCCATTCAGGCCAATTGATAGATCCACAAGTGGCACGTAAAGAGTCAACCCATTCCCCAACTCCAACCTTATCTGCCACAAAAAACAATAGGAGAACTTTGGGTCTGTAGATGACATATATCATACCCCCGGTAAAGAGTAGCGCTAAACTTGTCAATGTGCAAAAAAAACGTACATTCTTACTCATGTATGCTTTTTCTAATCCCTTATCATTTACAAAATTATACATTTTGTTTAAAAAAGCCAAATTTTTTTCATCACTATTTTATGATACCAACCATTTTACTTACCTTTGCGCAGACATTGTGATTGCTTGCACATGTCATGTGTTATACCAAATTTAAAAGAATAGAAAAATGAACAAACTCCAAAGTCCTGCAATTCTCGTTGTTGATATGCTCAACGACTTTGTTACTGGTGCACTTGGTTGCGATAGGGGTAGAGCCATCGTTCCTGCTACCGCACAACTCCTTGACGCTGCTCGCGAGGCTGGCGTTCCTGTCATCTTCTGCAATGATGCTCATATCAAAGGCATCGACCGTGAGTTGATCATCTGGGGTGATCATGCTATCAGGGGTACAAAAGGTGCTGAAGTGATTCCTGAGCTGAAACTATGCGAGAAAGATTATGTAGTACCTAAAAGAAGATATAGCGGATTCTTCCAGACTGATCTTGATATCCTGCTCAAAGAACTTGGCGTTAAGACCGTTGTCATGACAGGACTTCATGCACACATGTGCGTGCGCCATACATCGGCTGATGCTTTCTGCCTGGGGTATGATGTCGTCGTGGCTAAAGAGGCTACTGATTCTTTCACCGAGGAAGATTACAAGATCGGTTTGGCTTATCTGAAAACTTGTTACGGTGCTGATGCTTACAGTAATGAGGAACTGATCGCTGCTTTCTAATCTTGTAGCTTTAGTTTCTTTATCCTATTACCATATCAATCCTGTTTTTCATGCTTCATGGAGAACAGGATTTTCTTATGGGGTTGATGATATCCGGTGTCACTAGTTTCTCTTAAAATTCTTTAAAATCGAAATTAATTATCTTATGCACAACGTTTTAACTCACCAATACCCTGTCCGGGTTTTGAAATGCATACCTT
>CADCQC010000429.1 GCA_902803455.1 uncultured Prevotellaceae bacterium | reverse complement strand
TGCATGGGGTAATACTGCCGGTCATAGTATCTATTTGGACCGCTCTAAGAATAGAACTTATTGGGATGGTGATACGAGAAACTGTAACAACTTTCCCAACTGGACATTTAATGTATCCACTTCGTACAAGGAAAATGTAAGATATAAAGGGGAAGCCAATCCACACCGAGAGGCAATAATCACTTATACGATACAAAATGTGGATACACGTAGTGCTAATAACTGGGATAACCCCCAATACACGTATCGTGCCAACTACATCAAAATCCAGGATGGCAAGTTGGTGACTACTTTCAATGCCAATGAGGCTTCCAAGTTTATTATTGTTTCGGAATCGGACTTTAACACAGCCATGCAGACGGTAACATGGGGAGAGGTCGATTTGGGCGTATTTGTACAAGATGCTACTTTTGGACGTGACAACAAAGACGGTAAATATTGGGTTTGGGAAACAAATGGAGAAGGCGGCAATGCCGTTGTAGATAATAATGGAAAGACTTTGGACGGAATGAACTTAAATACAAATCCGCCCCACTGGCATCAACGCAATCAGGACTTCATGTGTAATGGCTACATGATTGCAAATGGTATTACAAAAAGTCAGATAGGTGACAATGTGACGGGTGGTGGCGACGATAATGTCAACCATGATGACTTCCGCAATTATTACGGTCAGTACTATTCTGCTGAGATTTACAATGAGGTGAACTCACTGACGCAAACTTTGCATTGTGCAACGATTCCTAACCTTGTCAATGGTTTATACAAATTCTCCGCACAGGCTCTCTATTATGATGATGTCAATGGTTTGACAAATGATATAGACCCAGTAACAGGTGAACCAGTAGCTTATTTCTTGGTTAGACGAGTAGAGTACGATGAACATGGAAATATCATTCCAGAAAAAACCCAAGAAGACCATATTCCCATCATAGCAATGAAAAAAGAGGATGCGGCCTATAATAATATAACACCTCATAGCGGTATCTCCGCAGGGTATGTCTTCAACAATAATGATAATGCCTACGTCTTGGAGACCTTCGTGGAAATCACTGGAACAACTGATCTGACCATCGGTATCGTGCAAACTAAACCCGTAGGATGGACGGTCATCGGTAATGTACACCTCTTCGCACATGGAGTACAATCCATGTATGTGGATGAGGATTGGAGGGTGGAAGAAACGCTAACCTATATGGAAGGCGACAATGAGATAACCGAAACAGGCAATCCCTACACTTTGGCTCGCTGGCACGACCACTACGACTATCCTGCAACTTTTTACTACCAGCGTACGTTCACTGTTGATAAATGGAACCCTATCTGCTTGCCACTGGATCTAACGGGTCGTCAAGTACGTCAGGCATTTGGTGCTGACGCAAAAGTCTGCAGTTTCCAAGGTCAGCACGAAACGCAGAAGACACTCCTTTATTTCACATGTCCTCTTGATTTAAACCAAGCAGAGAATCTTGATAAGACCGTCATTGAGGCAGGAAAGCCCTATATCATTTATGTATCGAACAACCCACAGTTTCCTACAGGCCTTAGTGCTGAAATAGGTAACGGAAACCCAGAAAACGGGGAGCTGAATCATACTATGGAGATCGATGGACCGACTTATGCCATTCTTGGCGTTTTCAAGAAACAATATGAGGCATATCATGAGAAGGTTGGAGACAACTGGGTGTTGAAAGCTCCTCAAGTGGTGACTGGTAAGGGTGGCTTTAAGATGGTAGGTTCGTTCTATCGTACGAAGATCAACAAGGATACAATCAATAATGAAAGAACCGAGAAGGTTGGTCTGAGCGACTGTTGGGTAATCACCAAAGGTGACATGTACCACCTGACTGGTAATAGCGACTATAATATCTGGGGCACTTACGCTTACATCTATTTGCCAAAAGAAGCAGGAGGAAATGCTGCAGACTACTCCTTCGCTATTGACGATGGTTCTTTCGTCACTGAAATAATACCAATAGAAGGTATCTCCATCGAAGATAGAAACAAAGCCAAGGAATATGATATCTATTCGTTGTCGGGCCAGAAAGTGGGCAAAGGCTCAACAGATGGTCTTAAAAGCGGCATCTATCTGATTAACGGCAAAAAGGTCGTGGTTCGTTAGACCTATCGCATCGTATTTTCCAAAAATCCCTGAAAGGTTGATGCCTTTCAGGGATTTTTGTATAGTCAAAAAAGGTGGAGTGTTTGAATCCTCTTGAAAAAGCATGTTTCTCAGAAAGGGAGAAAAAGCCTTTGGGATTCAAGTGACCAAACCTTTTTCACCCTTTTTGTGAGTGCCCTGGCACTTTTTCAACTTTTATATTCCCCTTTTTCAGCCTTTTTTATTTTCTACTCTTTCTTCTCTTCTCTGCAGCCAGAGACTGAATTTTGAATAATTTTGAAAATAATTTTTGATCGATTTCTCGGCGTAGCCGACTTCTTTATCAAGCACGCAAAGCGTGCTGAGTGAAGATCAGCCTTCGGCTGGAAATGACGTAAAAAGATGAAAGATGAAAAATGAAAGATGAAAGATGAAATGAAAAGATGGCAAAATGGAAAAAGGGTAAAGAATACCTGGGAACGCTCAGTCATCCAATACTTTTTTATCCTTTTTTATTTTTGAAAGGCCAACAAACAAATAGCCCAGGGCAACGCCCTGGGCTGACTTTTAGACTGTTCTCCTTGAAAGAACGCTTATTTGGCAGGGATTTCCTCAAGGGCTTTCTTCAGAAGCGACCAGAAGGGGACAATGGAAGGAATGAAGCAGCGCTCGCTGGTGGTGTGGGGGCTGCGCATGGTCGGTCCGAGTGACACCACGTCGAGGTGGGGATATTTGCCCAGAATGACAGAACACTCCAGACCGGCATGGTCCACTTGTATGATACCGTCTTCGCCGTTGAGTTCTTTATAGATACCCAGCAGGTGATGAAGAATCTCACTCTCCGGATTGGGATCCCATCCTCCATAACTGCCGGCAGTCTCCACTTTCATGCCAGCCATATTGAAGCAACTCTCCAACATTTTCACCACATAATCTTTCATATCTTCACGAGAGGAGCGCGCCAGGATCTTCAGCGAGGCCTTGCCTTTCTCGATGTCGATGATCGCCAGGTTGGAAGAGGTCTCCACCACGTCGGGATAAGAGGGGATCATCCTCACCACACCGTCGTGGCAGGCATAGATGGCATTGATCAGGTTGTCTTGTATCTCCACAGGCACCTCGGTCGGCGGTGTGTCTACTTCCTCTGCAAAGAATTCGATGCCGCTTTCGATATTCTTGAACTCATCGCAGAAGTCTGCTTTCCATGCGTCTACCAGTTCTTTCAGCGCATCCACATTCTCTTTGGGCAGGGTCAGCACCACTTCTGCCTTGAAGGGGATGGCATTGCGCATATTGCCGCCATGCCATGATGCCAGACGGGCCTCGCATGTCTCGATAGCCTCGAGCACGAAACGCACCATCTGCTTGTTGGCATTGGCACGGCCTTCGTGGATCTCCAGACCCGAGTGGCCGCCGCGCAATCCTTTCAGGGTGACCTTCATCGCTATGTCGTCGGGGTCGGTCTCCGTCTCTTGATAGTCAAGGGTGGCGGTGACATCAATGCCTCCGGCACTGCCGATGACGAATTTGCCCCAGGTCTCAGAGTCGAGGTTGAGCAGTATATCGCCTTGCAACTCTCCCTCGGGCAGGTCGTTGGCACCAAACATACCCGTCTCCTCATCGGCGGTGATGAGGGCATCGATCGGGCCGTGGCACATGTCTTTTGCCTCCATGACCGCCATGATGGCAGCCACACCCATGCCGTTGTCGGCACCGAGTGTCGTTCCCTTGGCTTTCACCCAGTCGCCGTCGATCCAGGGTTGGATGGGGTCGGTCTCGAAATTGTGCTGGCTCTCTGGGGTCTTCTGGGGCACCATATCCATGTGGGCCTGAAGAATGACACCCTTGCGGTTTTCCATGCCCGGAGTGGCGGGTTTACGCATGACAATGTTGCCGGCAGGATCTTTGAACGCTTCCACGCCGACCTTGGCGGCGAAGTCGAGCAGGAAGGATTGGATCTTGTCAAGATGTCCTGAAGGACGGGGTACTTGTGTCAGTGCATAGAAGTTTTTCCAGATGCAGGCAGGCTGCAGATTTTTGATTTCACTCATATTTATCAATTTAAAGGTTAATGTGTGTTCAGGTGTTGTCGGAAGAAGGTCTGATGGGGTGGGTGAGCGACAGCGCAACCCAGGCATACAGTCCCAGGAGGGCGACCAGTGCTGTCTGGATGGTATGTACGATCAGCACAAACATCAACGCCATGTTGCTCTCCACGCCATAAAGAATGAGGATGGTCTTGACAGAAAAATGCCAGGGGCCGGCACCATTGGGGGTGGGGACGATGACGGCGATGCTGCCCACCACAAAGGCGACAAGCGCGCTGCTGATGCCCAAATGGGCTGTCTCGTCGAAACAGTGGAATGTGAGATAAAAATGCAGGAAATAGCTCACCCAGATACCCATGGTGTAGAAGAGGTAGAGGGGGAGATTGTCCACTTTCCGAAGTGAGATGATGCCTTGCCATAAGTTGCGGGCGGTATCACGCACTTTCTCATAGAGCCGCAT
>CADCQC010000428.1 GCA_902803455.1 uncultured Prevotellaceae bacterium | reverse complement strand
AAAGCCCCTCGCCGTGACGCAGTATTAGGCAGAGGCGGCACCCAAGTGATACTTGATCTCTCCAATCCACAAGTGCAAGATTTCATTTTTAAGATTGTGGATGACCTTCTTTCCAAGTATCCCGCCATCGACTACATCAAATGGGATGCCAACATGCCCATTCTCAATCATGGCAGCCAATATCTGAAATCCGATGAACAGAGCCACCTCTATATAGCCTATCACCGTGGTTTTGAGAAAGTATGCCAGCGTGTTCGAGAACGCTATCCCGATGTCACTATTCAAGCTTGTGCAAGTGGCGGTGGTCGAGCTAACTGGGGCGTATTGCCCTATTTTGACGAGTTTTGGGTGAGTGACAACACAGATGCGTTGCAACGAATCTATATGCAATGGGGGACGAGTTATTTCTTCCCAGCTATAGCTATGGCCTGTCATATCAGTGCCGTTCCCAATCACACTGTCTTCCGTACCACCTCACTGAAGTACCGTATCGATGTGGCCATGAGCGGCCGCTTAGGAATGGAAATCCAACCGAAGAACATGACAGAAGAGGAGAAATCCCTCTGTCGTAACGCCATCGCCGAATATAAGCAAATCCGCCCCATCGTACAATTTGGTGATATTTACCGTCTTGTCTCCCCCTATGACAAGAAAGGTCTTGCCTCAATGATGTATGTGAGCGAGAATAAGGAAAAGGCCGTTTTTTACTGGTGGAAGACAGAATCCATGCAGAACGAGCATCTCCCACGTGTGAAGATGTCTGGTCTCGATCCTGACAAACAATATCGTGTGCATGAGCTCAACCGTATAGATCTGAATCCACTTGATTTTGAGGGAAAGAGTTTTAGCGGAGCGTATCTGATGAGCCATGGTTTGGAAATTCCCTACCGCAATGATGTGGAATGGGGAAAGAAAACCGATTGGAGCAGTCGTGTCCTCTTGCTGGAATAAAGGACTAGGAGAGAATATGGGATGTCATCAAAGAAGACATTCCATATTCTCTTTCAGAAAATCATAGATAAAGCAAATCTCCTCCCGATGAAAAAAATCGATAAAAAATTTGGGGGAATGGAAGAATATGCTTAACTTTGCATCGCAAAAGAAAACAGGAGCATAGCTCAGTTGGTTTAGAGCGCTTCAGTCACATTGAAGAGGTCATCGGTTCGAGTCCGATTGTTCCTACACCAGAGGCCAAGCAGTATGATTATTGCTTGGCATTTTTTATAGAATAGTGACATGATCTACCTCAATGATCAGATAGAATCTTTTGACTTGTCAACCGCTATGGACAAGCTATCATCTCAACGCAAAGAAGAAGTGCTGAGATTCAAGCATGTTTTAGGTCAGAAACTCTGTGCTTCTGCATACCTTCTCCTCATGGAAGGACTCCGTCTGGAATATGGCATCACTGAGGCGCCACATTTGTCGAAAGATACTGGGGGGAAGCCCTTTCTGACGGATTATCCCCATATTCATTTCAATTTTAGCCATTGTCGTGAAGCAGTGGTCTGTGCACTCTCCTCATTCCCTGTTGGTATAGACATTGAAACGATCCGCAGCTATAACGAGTCCCTTGTCAATTATACGATGAACGATAAAGAACGTATAATGATAACGCAATCTCCACGCCCCGATATGGAATTCATCCGTTTATGGACGATGAAAGAGGCCAAATTGAAATGGACAGGGCACGGCATCAGTAACAACATGAAAAATATCCTTGAAGGAGATGAAGTATTTTTCACCACCATCAATACTGAAAAAAATTATATCATGACGATGATCACCGGTGAGATATAATAGTCTTTGTTATAAGGTACAGATCACTTTTCTATCTTTGTCAACCTCTTGCACCACCACCCGATTTGGCAACAGCATTTTGGCAGTCACTTCATTTGCTATTGATTCCATCCTTTTCCGATTAAAAGACTTTTTCACTTTTTCAGCTTCAGCAGACCCTATTTTCACTTTAGGATTATGGAAAATCAAATATAACTGTTTGTTTTTCATCAACACCTCTGCCTCTCTTGTAGAAGAAGTAAATAAAGGCTTTAACCCATCAACAAGGGTCAACAACTGCTGCCAACGAATATTTTTCCTATAATAGTACAAAATTCCGGCATTCCTACCATCTTTTCGAAATGTGATGCAAGGCCGTCCGTATCGATAGCCCCAAAAGCAATTGTTACGATTGTTAAAAGAATTTTCAGTCAACCATAATCCTGCATCCGATCTTTTTTGGATTACCACTTCCACATTTGAAAAGCCGAGTTTCTGTAACGCCGACGAGACCATCATCACTCCAAGTCTTTCCGCTTTTTGATAACAACTGTCATATTCACATTGCCTCACCATGACAGCCTCAGCACGTTCTCTCAGATCAGTCATCTCTTCAGCAGACCATTGTCCCTCCTCAATAGGAGTACGTTTGCTGGCCTCATCGACAGCTTTTCCATCTTTATTAAGAATTTGAACAGGCGGTAAGACCACCCTGACAGAATCTCCCGTCGTCTTTATGCTTGTTGTATCACATTTAGCAAGGTCGAAGCCCAAATTAAGTGTTGAAGGATAAATGACATAAATATTCTCCACATTATCACTGAACAATCCATGCGTAATGCGAGTCTGTCCGATGAGCAATTCTTTCTGAACGGAAAGGACTCTGAGTTGTTCTGTTTTTGCAATATCCCGTATTGAGACCTGTGAGAAATGATGGGTAATGCCACTATTATCCGTCAAAGTGGTAATGAACAGTACAAATACTACGACAGCAACCACCAACAAGGTCACGAAAGCCAAGGTCTTTTTCATCCTCCTCCCTCCATCATTCTTTGATGAAACGTATGATATCGTATTCAGAATACACCGGTTTAGTCTTGAAAACCGGTTTGTAACCTAAAGCCAGCAACATATTGGTCAGTATTTGTTCCGCATGCTCCTGCGCAGTCTGCAAGATATCAAGTTTGACGATCTGCTTTTGCAAGTGTTGTTTTCCTTTCTTGGTCAAGAATTCTTTCTCTTTATTGGTAAAGTGGTCACGAAGTCCAGTAACGCTGCTCACCACCTCTCCCCATGGTATTTCCGTACTTTCGATTTCGATAACGGGTTCAGGTAAAGTGAGATACGCCCTATCACCCTCTATCTGGAGATCTTGTATTTTTGACAAGTCAATACCAGCCTTCACATTTGCTCTAACGGGCAAGATAATATCCCGTTTGCCGAACATAGCTTTCCAATCAGCAGCCCCATCTTCTCCATGCCCTTCAACCAGCACTTCCACCTGGGCTTCTACAGAATAAAGCATCGGAATGGTACTGATTGATTCTCTCAATTCGTTTTCGGAAGCCCTGTTATCATTGCAAGCAAGCATAGCCCACAAACAGACAGCCATCATCATGCAGATATATCCACGATGAAGGCAACAATCAGGGAGCCATTTCGACCTAGTCATATTTACACAATTCTAAATGACAATTGCGCCATCATCACAGCAGCGAGCGCAGCAGTCTCTGTGCGCAGTCTACATTTCCCCAAAGAGACAGACCTGTAACCATTATTGATTGCGGCTCTGACTTCATCAACAGAAAAGTCACCCTCAGGACCAATGAGTATGGTTATTCCCTCCAACAAATTCATGCCAGGCTGTTGCAAGATAGAGAACAAATCTTCGCGTGGTATTTCCTCATAACAATGGGCAATCACTTTCAGTCCCGCCTGTGGTTTCTGTAAAAACAGAGAATAAGGCATCATTTCGTTGACCACAGGAACCCAAGCTTTACGGCTTTGCTTGACAGCAGAAATGACAATTTTCTCAACCCTTTCATTCTTGATTACCCTTCTCTCTGAGAATCGGCAATCCAAGAAAGAGAACTCGTCAACCCCCACTTCTGTAGCTTTTTCGACCATCCACTCCACACGATCCATATTTTTTGTAGGAGCCAATGCGATATGGATATGTCCGTTCCAAATCCGCTGTTGAGGAAAAGACTCCACCAATCGGTATTCACAAAATTTTGATGATGTAGCAGTGACCTTAGCATGATGAAATAAACCATTTCCACTAATAAGGTAGATATCATCGTCTGGCTTGAGCCTCAGCACCCTCAAAGCGTGCTTCGCCTCCTCCTCAGGCAATCGGTTATTGTTCTCCGCCTCTGGCACATAAAAAAAATGAGTTTCTTTCATAGCAACAAGTTCTATTCCTTTGTTGAAGTATCAGAAGCATTACGTCTTTTCAACTCATCCCTGATTTGTGACGCCTTTTTATAGTCCTCTTCATCGACAGCCTTTTGAAGAGCCTTTTTCAACATCTCACTGCTGATAATGTTAACAGGGACAGCCACTCCTGTGGAATCGTCATCATAAGGAACGCTCTGCCGCATCATCAGATGCTCATCGATGAAGATGGGGAAGTTGGCCATATAGGCCAACAAGACCCCATCACTCACTCTTATAGGGATAGCTTGCAAGATGTCAGGCATATACAGCAGCGCCTTGTATTTTCCATCAATGAGATCATTGATAACCAACTGATATCTCATGTCGATGTTGCGTGTAATGACCTGCCAAAGCACTTCAGGCAGCAGTTGATTTACAATTTCTGCCTTCGACATCCTCAGTCCGAACTGATAAGTCATCTGTTTGTCGCAGATGATGCTCAGCTGCCGGGCATTTTCCTCATCAGCGAGAATGAGCAGCCCCACATCATCTGCCGACAATATTTCAGAAACGCCTTTGAAATGGAGTTTGACCAGCGGCATTCTATTTGCTTTTCTCAGGATGGAACAACAGTGCGAAAGACACACCAACCACCAATGCAAATCCAGCAAAAATAAACCAGCAAGTCTGCCATTCACCTAACAGATAATCACCCTGCCAAGAACAGAAGTGGTTGACGATCTCACCAGCAGCCAAAGTACCTACAGTAGCACCGACGCCATTGGTCATCATCATAAATAATCCTTGAGCAGACGCTTTGATACTTGGTTCACATTCCTGATCTACAAAAATACCTCCCGACACGTTGAAGAAGTCGAAAGCCACTCCGTAGACGACACATGAAAGGATGAACAGCAGCACACCAGGCATTGCAGGATTACCCAGTCCAAAGAATCCGAAACGGAACACCCATGCAAACATCGACATGAGCATTACCACCTTGATACCATATCGTTTCAGGAAGAAAGGAATCATCAAGATACATAGTGCCTCGCTGATCTGTGAGATAGAAGTGAGCAAGGTAGCGTTATTGGCTGCGAATGAAGATGCAATAGCGGCATCAGCACTTCCTTTGAAACTAGTGATGAAAGGGCCAGCATATCCATTAGTCACCTGCAAGCACATACCCAACAGAGCTGAGAAAATGAAGAACAAGGCCATCTTCTTGGTCTTAAAGAGTTTGAAAGCATTGAGTCCCAAAGCCTCCGCCAATGAAGTCTTTCCTTTCTTTTCTCCAATTGGGCATTCTGGCAAAGAGAGGCTGTACAGGAACAAAACAAGGCTCAATAATCCCGACACGAAGAATTGCATATAGGTGTACTGGAATTTGTTAGGGTTGTCAGCCAAAGTGAAGGAGAAAGCCCCATTTTCCCAAACCGCACAATTGACGAACCACATTGTGGCGATAAAACCGACGGTACCCAATACACGGATAGGAGGAAAGTCTTTGACCGTATCCATTCCGTTTCTCTTCAAAATGCTAAATGCGGTAGTGTTTGCCAAAGCGATAGTCGGCATAAAGAATGCCACGCTGAGCGTATACAAAGCGATAAAGAGAGATTTGTTGGGTAATTCATTTCCCAGACCGGCCTGTACACCAAGCCACCAGCATCCCAACATAAAACCTCCAGCAAAAAGGTGACAGATACCCAACAAGCGTTGCGGCTGAATATACTTGTCAGCCACAATACCCATGAGAGTAGGCATAAAGATAGACACAATGCCTTGAATGGCATAGAACCAAGCGATCTGCTCACCTAATCCTGCTTTTCCAAGATAATTGCCCATACATGTGAGATAGGCTCCCCAGACAGCGAACTCCAAGAAGTTCATAACCGCCAAACGTACTTTTAGATTCATAAGATTAACTTTTATGATGATACAATTATTTATTCAGCCGTGCATTCTCAGAAACAGAGAACTTAATTTTCTTGTTTTTGGGAATGGAAGGGAATGTCCATTCTCCGTGAAGAATACGGATGATAGTTTTATGTCCAACCGGGGCATCGTCTACTGCCTCTTGAAGGCTCATATAATTGCCTTTGCCATCATCAGAGACGACCATGTCAAAATGGCGAACATATTTTTTTAGCGCAGGAACTTGCCTTACGATCTCATCGACCAACAATCCAGCTACCTTATAAGCCCCATACACACAATAATGGGTGTTATCCTCCCTTCCTTTCGGAAGTGCGGGAATCTCCCCAGGTTTGAACCACATGTGCAGGCGTTTAGATTCCTCAGGTCCCAAGCCCTGTTCCAACTCATGCGTCACCTTGTTGGCATCAACAAAAGGTGTATGGGTTTCAATGGCTACATTTCGTGGCGCTATTCTATAATCCCCATGAGTATCAACAAGCACTTGCCCTTCTTTCTTTTTCTCTCCGGTATAGACTGTATTTCTCAGTTTTTCATCATCGTCGTTCAACTCTTCTTGCAAGAGGAAATTTCTTCTCACCACAGCATTAAAGAGGACAGGCAGTCCTCCCTTTTGCCTTGTTTCATTCACAAATTTCCTCAGATTATCATCAAAAGTAGACCCGGGATCAGTATGTCTGTCGGGTTTAGGTTTCTCATCATTATGTCCAAACTGGATGAACACATAATCGCCAGGTTTGATTTTATCAAGTACTACCTGCCATCTACCCTCATCAATGAAGCTTTTAGATGAGCGGCCATTGACAGCATGATTGTCGACAATAATCTGATCAGTAAAGAATCCCTGCAAAACCATCCCCCATCCACGTTCAGGATTACCATTCCCAATGGATTTGTTGGCCATGGTCGAATCACCAATCATGAAGATGGTCGTCTTTTTTCCGGTAGCCGACACCATCATCAGCATGATACATATCCCCAAGAGGAAGAAGAGGCCTTTTTTCATATTTTTTCTACATATCTTTTACCAAATCGATCATTTGAGAGATAGAGACGAGTTGCTGTTCCCCTGTGCTCATATTTTTAAGAGTCAGTTTGTTCTCTTTGATCTCATTCTCTCCAGCCATAGCGACAAATGGGATATTTTTTGCATTTGCATACGCCATCTGTTTCTTCATTTTAGCTTTGTCAGGATAAATCTCACATTTGATACCAGCTGTTCTGCATTGAGCGGCCATAGGCATGCAATATGCCGTCTCATCATCACCAAAGTTGATGAAAAGGACTTGTGTGGTTTTACCTGAATTCTTCGGATAAAGATCAAGTGTATTGAGCACGTCGTAGATTCGATCTGCGCCGAAAGAAATGCCCACCCCACTGATACCTGGCAAGCCAAAGATACCTGTAAGATTGTCATATCTTCCTCCCCCAGTGATGCTGCCAATCTGTACATCAAGCGCCTTCACCTCGAAAATAGCGCCTGTATAGTAATTGAGTCCTCTCGCAAGTGTCAGATCCAATTCAACTTCATTATGAAGTCCACAGTGACCTATCATATTGAGAATAGTCATCACTTCCTTGACCCCTTTCAGGCCAATATCTGAATCTTTGAGCACATCAGATATGACCTCTAATTTATGCAGATTATCGCCTTTTAGCGCAATAATCGGTTGAAGTTTGGCGATGGCCTCTTCACTGATTCCGTCAGCAACCAGTTCCGCATTCACGCCCTCAATTCCGATTTTGTCCAGTTTATCTATGGCCACCGTGATGTCAACGATTTTATCGGCCTCCCCGATGACCTCAGCAATTCCGGATAGGATTTTTCTGTTGTTGATTTTTATCAGCACTCTTATGCCCAGTTTTGTGAAGACCTGATCGACGATTTGCATCAGCTCCACCTCATTGAGCAACGAGTCACTCCCCACGATATCCGCATCACATTGATAGAATTCGCGATACCTGCCCTTTTGAGGTCTGTCAGCCCTCCAGACAGGTTGAATCTGATATCGTTTAAACGGCAATTGCAACTGTTCCCTATGCATAACGACATATCTCGCAAAAGGCACTGTAAGGTCATATCTAAGTCCTTTTTCACAGATACAAGCGGCCAATTTCAAAGGTTGTCTAGCTAGCAGTTGTTCATCGTCCACCTTGCTGGTAAAATCACCAGAATTCAGTATTTTGAAGAGCAGTTTGTCCCCCTCCTCTCCATATTTTCCCATGAGCGTCTGCAAGGTTTCCATGGCAGGCGTCTCTATTTGTTGGAATCCATAAAGCGCGTAGACTTCCCGAATAGTATCGAAAATATAATTCCGACGCTCCATCTCCTCAGGTGAGAAGTCACGAGTTCCTTTTGGAATGCTTGGTTTCTGTGCCATTGTTATTTTCTGATAATGGTTTGTTCACGATCAGGACCGACCGATATTATTTTAATAGGTGTCTGAAGCTGTTGTTCGAGGAAAGCCACATAATCAACGAACTGTTTGGGGAACTGCTTTTCAGAAGTCAACTTCGTCATATCGGTTTTCCATCCCGGCAACTCCACATAAATCGGCTGAATGTTTTTCTCTATATCATAGGGAAAATCTTCCAGTCTCTGTCCCTCGCACTGATAAGCGACACAAGCCTTGATGGTATCGAATTGATCCAGCACATCACTTTTCATCATAATCAATTGTGTGACTCCATTGACCATGATGGAATATCTGAGTGCCACGAGATCGATCCACCCACAGCGTCGTTCTCTGCCAGTGACGGCTCCATATTCATGTCCGAGTTGTCTGATTGTAGCCCCGGTCTCGTCGAAGAGTTCTGTCGGAAAAGGACCGGCCCCCACCCTAGTGCAATAAGCCTTCATGATACCATATACCTCACCGATTTTATTGGGTCCGATTCCAAGTCCTGTACAAGCACCTGCGCATATGGTATTAGAAGAGGTGACAAAAGGATAGCTTCCGAAATCCACGTCAAGCATGGTGCCTTGTGCGCCCTCACACAAGATGGTTTTCCCATCTTTAATGAGTTTGTTGATCATATGTTCGCTATCAACGACCTGGAACTGCTTGATATACTCGATTCCCTGCATCCATTTTTCTTCGATATCGTTGATATCATAATCCGCAAATCCCATACTATGAAGCATTTGCTCATGCCTCTCCTTATGTGCAGCATATTTTT